>JAZSCR010000073.1:0-2091 GCA_045530715.1 Eubacteriales bacterium | reverse complement strand
ATTATCTGCCTCAGGTCAGACAGCAGCAGGTCAACTGGATCGGTAAGTCTACGGGCGCGTTTGTCAATTTCAGCATTGACGGTGCCGATGACAAGCTTCGTATTTATACCACAAGACCCGACACGCTGTTTGGCGTAACCTTTATGGTTATCGCACCCGAGCATCCTATCCTCGATAAGTATGCCGCATCCGTTGCTAATATGGACGAGGTTGAGGCATACAGAGCAGAATGCGCAAAGAAAACAGAATTCGAGCGTACTCAGCTTGTTAAGGATAAGTCAGGTGTTTGCATTAAGGGCCTTACAGCAGTTAACCCCGTAAACGGTAAGGAAATCCCCATTTATATCTCCGACTACGTAATGATGGGCTACGGCACAGGCGCTATCATGGCAGTTCCTGCACATGACCAGAGAGACTATGACTTCGCAAAGAAGTTCGGTATTGATATTATTCCCGTAATCTGTGGCGGCGACGTTGAGGTTGAAGCTTATACAGGCGACGGTGAGATGATCAACTCTGATTTCCTTAACGGATATACAAATAAGAAGGACTCTATCGAAAGAATGATAGAGGAGCTCACAGCAAAGGGCATCGGAGAAAAGGGCGTTCAGTTCAAAATGAAGGACTGGGCATTCAACCGCCAGAGATATTGGGGCGAGCCCATTCCGATCGTTCACTGTGAATACTGCGGCATGGTAGGCGTTCCTTATGAGGAGCTTCCTCTCAGACTTCCTAATGTTGAAAACTTTGAACCCGGCGAAGGCGGCGAAAGCCCCCTTGCAAAGCTCGATGATTTTGTAAACTGTACTTGTCCCAAGTGTGGTAAGCCTGCAAAGCGTGAGACTGATACAATGCCTCAGTGGGCAGGTTCCTCCTGGTACTACCTCCGTTATATCGACCCGAATAACGATAAGGAATTCGCAGCTAAGGATAAGCTGAACTACTGGCTTCCCGTAGACTGGTATAACGGCGGTATGGAACACGTTACAC
This sequence comes from Eubacteriales bacterium, assembly GCA_045530715.1. Lineage (GTDB taxonomy): Bacteria > Bacillota > Clostridia > Oscillospirales > UBA644 > JAZQLP01. The sequence goes on along the minus strand of JAZSCR010000073.1, from coordinate 1,101 downwards.
GTCATATGATTTACTCCAGATTCTGGCACCACTTCCTCTATGACCTCGGTGAGGTTCCCACAGCAGAGCCTTACGCAAAGAGAACTGCTCAGGGTCTTATCCTCGGTCCCGACGGTGATAAGATGAGTAAATCCAAGGGTAACGTAGTAGACCCCAACGACGTTGTTGACGAATACGGCGCAGACGTTCTCCGTGTATACGTTCTCTTCATGGGTGACTACGAAAAGGCAGCACCCTGGAACGATTCCAGCATGAAGGGCTGTAAGAGATTTCTTGACAGAATGGCAGGCCTTACAGAAATGGTACAGGGAACAGGCGTAACACCTGAGCTTGAGGTTGATTTCCATAAGACTATCAAGAAGGTAACATCTGATATTGAAGATATGAAGTTCAATACAGGTATCGCTGCAATGATGGCCCTCATGAACAGAATTTATGAGGTTGGTCACCTTACACGTGATGAGCTTAAGACATTTGCAGCGCTTCTTTCTCCCTATGCACCTCATCTTTGTGAGGAAATATGGGAAAGCCTTGGTGAAAAGGAACTTCTCGCAGTAAGCCCCTGGCCTCAGTACGATGAAGCTAAGACTGTGGATGCTACAATTGAGATCGCAGTTCAGGTTTGCGGTAAGCTTAGAGCAACAGTAATGATCTCCAAGGACGCAACCAAGGAAGAAGCTATCGAAGCTGCAAAGGCAGACGAAAGAATAGTTTCCGCACTTGAAGGTAAAAATATCGTAAAGGAAATTTACGTACCCGGAAAAATCGTTAATATTGTTGCAAAATAATAAAATTTTTCAGTAATTCTTCTTGACATTGTCATCGCCTTGTTGTATACTATCAAGGTAGTCTGTGCAAAAGGCACAGCTTGTTTGGCAGAAGCGAAGGGAGGGAAATAGAGATGGCAGAAATCAGAGTTAAAGAGAATGAGACTCTTGACAGCGCGCTTCGTCGTTTTAAGAGACAGTGCCAGAGATCCGGTATTCAGGCCGAGCTTCGCAAGAGAGAATGCTATGAAAAGCCCAGCGTAAAGAGAAAGAAGAAGTCTGAGGCAGCAAGAAAGCGTAAGTACAAGTAATAAACAAGGGCTGACGAAAGTCA
>JAZSCR010000007.1:0-21646 GCA_045530715.1 Eubacteriales bacterium | reverse complement strand
GTCTGAGGTGGAGCTTGGAAAGCTCGGTTCTCATCTGTGCACGGAGCTTAGCGTCGAGGTTGGACAGAGGTTCGTCAAGAAGGAATACCTTAGGCTCACGAACGATTGCACGGCCGAGAGCAACACGCTGACGCTGACCACCGGACAAAGCCTTGGGTCTTCTGTCGAGAAGGTGGGAGATGTCAAGGATACGAGCTGCTTCGTCAACACGTCTCTTGATTTCTTCCTTGGAAACTTTACGGAGCTTAAGTCCGAAAGCCATGTTTTCATAAACGGTCATGTGAGGATAAAGAGCGTAGTTCTGGAAAACCATCGCAATATCTCTTTCCTTGGGAGCGATATCGTTAACGAGTCTGTCGTCTATGTAAAGCTCGCCTTCGGAAATTTCTTCAAGACCTGCTATCATTCTCAAGGTAGTGGACTTGCCGCATCCGGAAGGACCAACGAGGATTATGAATTCCTTATCCTTTATCTTGAGGTTGAAGTCTGTAACGGCACGAACGCCGCCCTGATAAATTTTACCGATATGTTTTAAAACTAATCCGGCCACGATGAAAAACCTCCATTTTAAATTTGGGCTGTGTTTTATAATTCAAATTTACTCGTAAGCAAATAATTTGACCATTAATATAATATCACAAATTTGGAATTTTGCATAGGGTAACTTATACACAAAAAAACTTTTTTTGCTTTAGTTAAATTGTACAATATTCACAACAGAGTCCTTTTTTCAGGACTTTGCCCCATTCAGGCACCCGAAAATAGCAGTTACCAAAGGGCAGTTTGTCACATTTCGGACTCATTTGCCGAAATACTGCCTAAAATCATTCCTGTTCTTCGGCAATTTCCTTTTCCATCTGGGCTGCGCGCTTGGTGCAAGCCAGCATAGCATCGCCGATTATCTGCTCAAAATACTTCTTTTCAAGGTAATCAACAGCTCTTTCGGTGGTACCGTTGGGGGTGCATATCTCTTTAAGAAGCTGGTCGATATTTTCGTCACCTACTCTGACTACGGTTTCGGTAGCGCCGATGACGGTTTCCATAACAAGGCGGCGAGCAACCTCTGCATCTATACCCTGAGCGATAGCGCCGTTTATCATCGCCTTTATAAGCATATAGATGTACGCGGGAGAAGAACCGCTTACGGAAATAACCTCGTTCATCTTATCTTCGGGAAGAACCTCAACAAGGCCTGCAGCAGCAAAGATATCCTTTACGGCGGTAAGCTCTGCGTAGGTTATGGGCATAGCGTAAGAAATCGCGGTAGCACCCTTACCGTACTTTGCAGGAGTGTTGGGCATAGCTCTTACTACCTTACATTCCTTACCTACGGTCTTCTTGATAAAGGAAATGGAAATACCTGCGGCAACGCTTACAAGAACGTTGTTTATGGAAACGGCGGGAGAAATGCGCTCAAGAACCTTCTTAAGGTCGTGGGGGCGTACGGTGAGGAAAACTATGTCAGCGGACTTAACTACTTCAAGCTCGCTCTTGACCATATTGTAACCCTCAGCTCTCAGCTTATCTCTCTTAAGATTGTCTATATCGTAAAGATACATCTGACTTTTGTCAGCAACGCCCTCGTTTGTGATGGCGGAGATAAGAGCCTGAGCCATATGGCCTGCGCCGATAAAACCGATTTTGTACTTCATTTTTCTACCCCTTTCGGTGTTGTTGATTATCTCAGAAATTAATTTACCAAATAAAAAGGCACGGATGCCTACCTATACTATTATATTTTACTATAATACGCCCCATTTGTCAAGCATCATCGGAAGATTTCCGCATTTTGTCACTCTTATACCACTTAAAGGAAGAAAAAAGAGGATGCCCTTTGGGACATCCTCTGAAAATTATTTCGCCTTAAGCATCCGGCGGAGACGGGTAACCTCGTCGTCCTGTGTGGCAGGGGGAGTGTAGAGGCCATCGGCCTTTACCTTATCCCATACAGCAAAAAGTGCGGTAAATACCTTTATTTTGCTCCTGTCGGTGTGAACCTTTTTGAGCTGTATATAGCCGTTTGAAATAAGTCTGTCAACGGCGTTGTGAGCAATTTCCTTGCTGAGCTTGGTCTTGGCCACGCTCTGAGAAACCACCTCTTGGGCGGAGAGCTTAAAGGCCTCTTTACGGGAGAGAAGTTCAAATATTGCCTGATAGTAGGGCTTGTATATATCGTCCTCGGAGGGGACTGTGTTGACCCATGACGCTATGTTACGGAGCTGATTGCTCAATGCGTCCTTTACACCGTAGATACCGACCTCTTTGTCGAGGGTGTTTTTCAAGAAGTTTACGACGGAGCTGAAATGGCCGTCACCTGAGAAAATTATAAAAGTGTCTATATCCTTGGCGGACATTGCCCGCTGATACAGATAGTCAAGCATTATAAAATCGGTAAAATCCTTTTTATGAGCGCCGGTTCCGGTGGGTGCGGTAAAAATAATATTGTTCGTTATCTCTCTTATTCTGGGTATCTCGTTTGCAAGATGCTGATTTGAAAAATCCGCAAAGAAGGTTACGTCAAGAACATCATACCTCTCCTTGAGATCAGCCATCCATCCCTTAAGGTTGGGATGTATCTGATACATACGGTAGAGTGAGATATACCAATGCTCGTAGTCCACAAATACGACTGCTTTCGGCTTGTTTTTCTTTATTGCACCGAATATTCCTATGATTGTCACCACCCTTCACGCATATCATTTTACACTATAAATAGCAAATTGTCAAGAGGAAAATCCTATCCTGCGTACTTATCGACGACGGCGAATATATCCTCGTTACCATCGGTATCGTAAACGGCGAGAACCAAGGCGTTGTTGTATACCTTATAGGAAGCGCCAAGGGCTATATCGTACTCCTCGGGGATATAAAGCTCGAAAAGGGAATACATAGACTCAACGTAGTTATACTGAAGAGTCTCCTTTATGGCTTCAACGTCGGCACCCTCCTTAAATCTGATAATTATAAAGGATGCGGCTCTGCCCGAGGCGCGCTGACAGAGAACGTAGTCCTCAAAAAGGGATATATCGTCAAATCCGTAGGAGAAATAAAGAATATCCTCGGCAAGCTCATCGTCCGAATATATAAACTCTACCCCTTCAAAATCAAACTGCGACGTAACGTCGGCAACTATATCGTGAAGGTCGCCGGTAAGGTTGGGTGTCTTTTGACCGCAACCCGTAAAGCAAAGGGCGGTAGCAATGGCAATAATAAGAGCTATAGCGATAATTTTCAGGTTTTTCATATCAATTCTCCGTCTATCCGTTTTCTTTTATTATATATTATTTGCCGCCAAAAATCAACCCCCTATACAAAGAATAGTATAAAACGGAAATTTTTCCGTAAAATATGCCTAACATAAAAAAATTAAAGAGGCAAAAATGCTCATATCATTCATAAGAACGGTCATTTTATATATAGCCCTCATTCTGGGAGTGAGAGTTACGGGCAAAAGTCAACTTGGGGATCTTGAGCCTGCAGAGCTCATAGTTACCATACTGATAACGGAGCTTGCGGCGGTGCCCCTCCAAGACCCCGACGCGCCCCTGCTTAACAGCATAATATCGATCCTCGCCCTGGTTTGTCTGGAGATACTTCTCACGGTGCTCTCCACGAAAAGTCCCCTTTTCAGCAAGATCCTTCAGGGAAAATTCAGCATCCTTATCCGTGACGGAAAAATAGACCAAAAAGAGATGAAAAAGTCCGACGTGACCTTCGACGAGCTTTCTGAAGCCATACGGCAAAACGGAGGGCTTTCCGCCGAAGAGGTCAGATGGGGCGTAATGGAGCCCTCGGGTAACGTAAGCATCATACTCAAAAAGGATATAACGGCGGGAGATATTCCTACGCCACTGATACTTCAGGGGAAATATCTGAAGAAGAATCTTAAAAAGGTCAACCTGTCAACGGCGGAAGCCGAGGCATTCCTCGCCCAAAAGGGGCTTCGACCAAAGGACGTCTACGTTCTCGCCCTGGCGGACGAAAAATTCACCCTCATACCAAAAGAAAAGGAAAACAACCAATAATGAAAATACTGCTTTCATCCTTGGCGTTACTGTTGGCCTTGGGAACGGTGGGGATCTCGGTGTATCTACAGAACAGCACCGCCCACCAAATGGCAACCCGTCTTGAAAAATGCGCCGACGATGCCGTGGAGAGAAATATGGACCAAATGTACGCCGACTTTAACGACTTTTTTAAATATTATCAAGACAAAAGAGGCCTGCTGGCCCTCTTCGTCCATACCTCAAAGATAGAGGAGATTGACGAACTGAGCGCCGAAATCGTGGCCGCCCTTGAAAACGGAGAGGATAACGCCGACGACACCGACTTTGACACCATTGCCGCATCTGTCAAAAAGCTCCTTGACGCCTCAGAGCACATAATTGAAACAAACACCCTGACGTGGGGCAACATTTTTTAACGATATTTGATGATTGATGGCGAAAAACCCTCTCTTTTTGCGACGGACTGTATAAAAAACTCTCTACGGGGACTTGATTTTTCCTGTTAAATGGTTTATAATGGAAGTGATAGATTATGAAAACTTTCAATTCATTCTCCGATATTCTTCGGGGATAGAATCGGAATTTTATTTCCGGAAGCGAGGACCCAATGGAAAACAAGATTGATATTATCGAAAAATTTATAGATATTTACGGCGGAACCGCAGAAGGACTTCGCCATTTCATCTCTCCCGGCAGAGTGAACCTTATCGGTGAGCATACCGACTATAACGGCGGATTCGTTTTTCCTGCCGCCATATCACAAAGCTCCGAGATAATCCTTCGAAGAACCGACGACGGCAAGATAAAGCTGGCCGCCACCGACCTTCCTGACCGTCCCGTCCTTGAAATAGACAAGCTTGACTCTTACAAGGACCTCAAATGGGGCAATTATCAGGCGGGCGTGGCCTACGTTCTTCAGCAAGAGGGCTATAAAATACCATCCTGCGAGATACTCTACCACGACGGAGTTCCTCTGGGGGCGGGCCTCTCGTCATCTGCGGCCATCGAGGTGGTTATGGCGCTGGCTATTGCAACCCTTTCAAACGAGGACAAGGGTATAACCGAGCCCGTTGACATGGTTGAAATGGCAAAGCTTTCCCAAAAGGCCGAAAACATATATTGCGGCGTAAGCTGCGGCATTATGGACCAGTTTGCCTCCGCCATGGGAAAAGAGGGTCACGCAATCTTCCTTGACTGCCGCGACCTGTCCTACGAGTACGTTCCCCTGGCACTTGACGGCTATAAAATAGTAATAGCAAACACCAATAAAAAGCGTTCCCTTGCCGAAAGCAAGTATAACGAGCGATGCAGAGAATGCTCCGAAGCTCTTAATCAGCTCAAGACCGTATATCCCGAGGCTGAATGCTTGAGAGACGTGTCCGTTGAGATGTTTGAAGAAGCAAAAGAGGTTATCGCCGACCCCTTCTGCAGAAGAAGAGCCGAGCACGTTATATACGAATGTGACAGAGTGCTCAAGAGCGTCAAGGCTCTCTACGAGGGCGACCTTGAGGCCTTTGGCAGACTTATGACCGCATCCCACATATCCCTCCGTGACCTTTACGAGGTTACCGGCGAGCATCTTGACGCAATGGTAGAGGAATCCCTTAAAATAGAGGGTTGTATCGGCTCCCGAATGACGGGCGCAGGCTTTGGCGGCTGTACCGTATCCATAGTAAGAGAAGCCAATATAGAAAAATTCGTGGAAGAAGTGGGCCGCGCTTATATTGCAAGAACAGGCCTTATCCCCGCCTTTTACGTGTCCGAAGCGGGTCAGGGTGGCCACGAAATCCCCGAAGAGGTCTGATTTACGCAAGTTTTATCGAACTTTTTATTAAATACTTGACAACTGACAGCTTTGATGTTATAATTGTTTGTAGCTGCATTTTAGACACACACGAGAGGAAAAAGTTATGGTTTTTGACGGCAGATATCTTGACCTTGTGACTGTTTTCAAGAGTAGCGGCGCGCGGTTCCCTATAGACCGCAAGCTGGACCTGTCGCCTCTCGATCCTGCCTTTGGCATTGCCGAAATAAGCGGCGAGTTTGCAAACATTAACGGCTATGTTACGGCGAAGTTCACCTTCTCCGGAATGTTTCGCTCTGTATGCGACCGCTGTCTTGACCCTGTGGCTCTCCCCCTTACGGCGGAGATAGACACGACTCTGGACATGAAAGAGGCAAAGGACGATTCCATAACCATAGAAAACGGCAAGGCGGACCTTTTAAAAACGACCTATGACGCTTTGCTGCTGGCAATACCCTCAAAGGTACTGTGCAAAGAGTCGTGCAAAGGTCTGTGTTATATATGCGGAACAAACTTAAACATTAAGCAATGTGACTGCAACAATTAACAGGAGGTGCTGAAAAATGGGTGCTATAGCTCCTAAGAGAAGAATTTCCAAACAGAGAAAGCATTTGAGACGTTCCAGCGTATGGAAGCTCGAAATGCCCGGCATGGTAAAGTGCTCCAACTGTGGTGAGTATGTTCTCTCTCACAGAGTATGTAAGGCCTGCGGTTATTACGACGGCAAAAAGGTCCTCAACATCAAAGAGAAGACTCAGCAGCAGGATGCGTAACCGTACAAACATGAGTACATGATGAATGATGGAAGTGAATGGTGAATTTTTCGGTTCATTATTCGTCTGCCATCGTTCATTTTGCTTTAGGGCAAAAAATCTTTAAGAAAGGACCGTCGCATATGGCCAAGATACGTTCCGTATCCCCCACCTGCGGACTTTACAGCAGGGTTAAAGAGGGCGACAAGCTTATATCTTTAAACGGTAAAAAAATAACCGACTGCTTTGATATGATGTATCATTTTGACGGTCTTTTCACATCCCCTTGGGGAAGACCCGTATCAAAACGGGTAAAGCTGACCGTTGAAAGAGACGGAGAGCTTTTAAACATAAAAGGAAAAAGCGATAAGGGTGAATTGGGACTTGAGTTCGATACCTTCCTTATGGACGAGCCCCGTTCCTGCAAAAATAAATGTTGCTTCTGCTTTATAGACCAGCTTCCCGAAAACATGAGGAAGACCATGTACTATAAGGATGACGACTACAGACTGTCCATTATATACGGCAACTACGTCACCCTGACAAACGCTTCAAGAGAGGACATTGACAGAATAAAGGAACTTCACCTTTCCCCTCTCAACGTTTCGGTTCACGCAACCGACCCCGACCTTCGGGTAAGGATGATGAAAAACCCCAACGCAAAGAACATAATGCCCATTATGAGAGAGCTTGCAGATGCGGGCATACGCTTAAGAGCCCAGATAGTTCTCTGTAAAGGCATAAACGACGGGGAAAATCTTCTCCGTTCAATGGAGGATCTAAAATCCCTCTATCCCGCCCTCTCCAGCGTATCGGTGGTTCCCGTAGGTCTTACAAAATACAGAGAAGGCCTTGAGCCCCTGGAACCTTTTACGGGAGAGGATTCCGCAAAGGTACTTGATATGATAGAAGCATTTACGGATAAATGCGTTGAGGAGCTGGGCACAAGGCTTATATATCCCTCCGACGAATTTTTCCTTTCCGCAAATCGCCCCCTTCCCACGGCAGAGTATTACGAAGACTTTGAGCAGATCGAAAACGGCGTGGGAATGTTGGCCAGATATAAAGAAAATCTGGACGAGCTTACAGAAGAGCTTGAAAAAGAGCCAATTAATAAGAATTTTTCCATGATAACGGGATATGCCGCCGCTCCCTTCTTTGAAAACACGGTCATCCCCGCCCTCAAAGAAAAGCTTGAGGGGCTGGAATGTAAAGTATATCCCATAAAAAACGACTTTTTCGGTGAAAAAATAACCGTAGCGGGACTTATAACGGGGCAGGACGTAATAGCCCAGCTTAAGGGCAAGGACTTGGGCGAAGCCCTCGTTATACCCACAGTTATGCTCAGGGATGACGCCTTCCTTGACGACGTTACGGTATCAGATATAGAATCAGAATTGGGAATAAAGGCGGTCATAAGCGGCCCCGAGCCCTGCGACCTCTACGAGGCGCTGACGGGCAAACCATCCCCTATTCGACAATAACACCCTCCGAAGAAAGGAGATAGCATACAATGAAACCAATAGTAGCAGTGGTTGGCCGCCCCAACGTGGGCAAATCCACCCTCTTTAATAAAATCACAGGGCAGAAGCTTTCCATAGTGGAAGACACTCCCGGCGTTACCCGCGACAGAATATATTTTGACGTTGAGTGGCGAGGCAAGGCCTTTACCTTGGTAGACACCGGCGGTATTGAGCCCCGCGCAGACGACGTTATTCTGGAGCAGATGAGATTGCAGGCTCAGATAGCCATTGAAAAGGCCGACGTGGTACTGATGATAACCGACATAAAAATCGGTATGACCGCAGACGACGAGGCTGTAGCCCAGATGCTTCTCAAGGCACAGAAGAAGGTTATTCTTTGCGTAAACAAGGTTGACAAGCCCGGCGATCCCCCGCCCGAAATATACGAGTTCTATAACCTCGGTCTGGGCGATCCCTACCCCGTATCTTCCGTTCACGGTCTTGGCATAGGCGAGCTTCTTGACGCTGTATACGACAACTTAAAGGATATTCCCGAGGTGGAAGAGGACGAAACCTCCATAAAGGTAGCCGTTATAGGTAAGCCTAACGTTGGCAAATCCTCCCTTATCAATCACATTCTCGGCGAAAACAGACTTCTCGTTTCCAATATTGCAGGCACCACCCGTGATGCAGTAGACACCTTTAAGGAAAACAAGCACGGCAGATACGTCTTTATCGACACCGCAGGTATCAGAAAGAAGAGTAAGGTTGACGACGCCATCGAAAGATACTCCGTTCTTCGCTCCTATATGGCCGTTGACAGAGCTGACGTCGTTATTATGATGATCGATGCAAATACCGGCGTTACCGACCAGGATACAAAGATCGCAGGCTTTGCTCACGAAGAAGGCAAGGCGGTAATTATTGCCGTAAATAAGTGGGACGAGGTGGACAAGGACACCTATACCATAGCTTCCACCGAAGAAAACATCCGTCAAGAGCTTAAATATATGAGCTACGCTCCCATCATTACCATATCCGCAAAGACAGGTCAGAGGGTTGAAAAGCTCTTTGAGATGATAAACTCGGTAGCAGAACAGCATTCAAGACGTATAACCACAGGCGTACTTAACGACGTTCTTGCAAACGCAGTTATAAAGGTACAGCCCCCCACGGATAAGGGTAAGCGCCTCAAGCTCTACTATATGACTCAGGTAGCCACCAAGCCCCCCACGTTCGTTATATTCGTAAACGACCTGGAGCTTTTCCACTTCTCTTATCAGAGATATATCGAAAATCAGATCCGCGAGACCTTCGGTCTTGACGGAACTCCCATCAGAATACTTCCCCGTCTGAAAAAGAAAGAGGATAAGTAATTTTTTCGGAGGATAAATATGACTTTTATCAGATTTTTATTTCCCGCAATATTCGGTTATCTTATGGGCAGTATCAATCTGTCCCTTATAATCTCCAAGTACGTAGGAAAGTTTGATATAACAAAAAAAGGCTCGGGTAACGCAGGCGGCACAAACGTGGTAAGAACCATGGGCTTTAAGTGGGGCGCGGCCACCATTCTTCTGGAAGTGGTTAAGTATATCGCCACAGGCCTTATAGCCCAGCAACTCTTCCCCACCTACCTTTTAGGTAATCTTGGTCAGCTGGAGCCCCAGATAGTGGGACTTTACACCATGCTTTTCTGTATGATAGGTAACGTTCTTCCCGTATTCTGCCATTTTAAGGGCGGTAAAGGTGTTTCGGCTATCGCCGCAATGATACTCCTCTTTGACTGGAGAATAGCCCTCATTTGCTATGCGGTATTCGCGGCAATTCTCTTCATCTCCCATACCGTATCCCTTGGCTCTATCCTGGCCTCCCTTACAGGCGCCATACTTACCTGCATCTTCTATGCCCCCCGTCCCTATTGGTGGGTTGCGGCAATGCTGGTAGCGGCCATGGTTGCTATAGTGTGGATAAGACATATTGCCAACATAAAAAGGCTCCTTACGGGCACTGAAAACAAATTCAATTTCGGCAAAAAGAAATAACCGCCGAATATAACAAGCCCTCCTCAAATATATTTTAGTAAAATATGTTTGGGGAGGGTGTTTTTTTGCTTGCTTCTACCTCAAAGGAGGCCTTTTCCGACCTTCTTTTCAAGGACGGCAGACCCATTCTGGAAATACGTATAGAATATCCCGTTGCGCAAGGTCAGGTAACGGAAAATTTTGAAAGGACTTTTAATATATACTACGAAAGGGATGCCCGACTTCTTAACCTTTCGGCAAGGACGAATATCCACCGAGATGCGCTCACAAGATACACAAATTCAAAAAAAGAGGGCTTACCATTCAATATGTACTCGGTGGTTCAGGAATTTCAGACAACCTTCGTTTCGGAAGACTACCTATCTCTTTGCAGGCGACGGCAGACCTATACGGGCGGCGCCCACGGCAAAACTGAAATGAAGAGTGACGTTTGGTCACTCTCTTCCGCCCGCAGACTCACCCTTCAAGAGGTGGCAAAGGAACGTGACGCTGTAAAAATAGCAATAAAAGCGGTTCAGAAGGCCATATACGGTGACGGAAGCGGCAGATTTTATCCCCACGCGATGCAGGCTGCCGAAAAGGCCTTTGACCCACGAAATTTTTATATTACAGAAAAGGGCATATCCGTTTTTTACCCGATCTACACCCTTGCACCCCACTATGCGGGCATACAGGTGTTTGAAACGGGGTTGACGGTTAAATAATAAAAGAGAGAAAGGCTTCGCCTGCTCTCTTGGTTCGAATCCTCATATCCGCTGATATAAAAAAAGAGAACACCCTATCGTTGATAGGGTGTTCTTGGCTTAATGAAAATTTAGAATTCAATACTTTAGAATCGTTTTTTAAATATTAAGATCTTTACCGCGTCTATCAACAAAGACTGTTTGTTCTCTGTTCTAAAACAACTGATACAGTAATTGCAATATCACTTATTCTGCGATATGCAAACTCTCTCCAAACGGATGGGATTAGTTGCAGGATGGGATTAACTAAGTTTCTCTCTATTATGCGCCGTCTTTCTAACTCAACAAAATCAGGGTGCTCAACAGATGAGTACTCATTTTCGACCTTTGCTATCTCATTTTTATAAAAATCTAACTTAAATTTGCTCTCTTCTGGTTTAAGTAGATTACGAATCTTCTTTATCCAAAATAAAAACAAACTTGCATCCATATTGAAACCAGTGACCCAAACATGTCCAGATTCAATATGTAAATTCTTATAAAGCAAAAGTAGACGCATTTCGCAATCTGCTATCTGCTGCATAGTTTGATTTAGTTCAACCAACTCTTCAATTGGAATCTCTTGACATATTGAAAAAACTACGTCTTTATCGATGCTATAAAGATCCTGTAAAATTTTAGCTTTAATAATATTTCACCTCTCCCGCCTGTCGATTTAAACAATTATTTCGCAACAACTTATAGTCTCGTAATTATAATGTTAGTGACTTTGCTCATCGGATATTGTGCCTTAAAAAGCCTTTCTGCATCCGATGATGTTAGAGCACATATAATTGTTTCTGTTCTTCTCCCGTCAACATAGGCTGTGATTTTGTACTTAGACATTTCAGTTACTCCTTTTAAAAAATATTATCCCATATTGGGATATTTTTCTTATACCATTTTGGTATAATAATGTCAAGGGGGTTTTCGAAAAAAAATGAGAAAGGTGCAAAAAAATGAGGTTTCGGCTCAAAGAACTACGAAAAAAGAATAAAATATCTCAATTAAAATTGGCTCTTGACTTAAACATGAACCAAAATACAATTTCGAGATACGAAACTCTTGAACGAGAAGCAGACTATGAAACTCTCATCCGATTTGCAGATTACTTTGACGTATCCATTGACTATCTTTTGGAAAGAACGGACAACCCAAAAATGAACAAATAAATTTGTTTCGCAAAAGTCACAAAATTGTATAAATCTGCTATTGACAAAAGGAAATAAATTGTGTATAATATTTGAGTAACTTCGGTCAGCGAAGTCGGGAGGTATCCTAACTTCCGTTCTTTGAAGCGGACGACATGAGCGATTGAAGCGTTACATAGCGGAATTGTGTAACGGTAGCACGGCAGACTCTGACTCTGTTTGTTGGGGTTCGAATCCCTATTCCGCTGCCAAAAAACCCAACTCGTAAGAGTTGGCTTTTTTTATTATCTTTTTAGTATCTTACCCACAAGGGAGAAGAGAACAAACGCCACTATATTCACCGCCACCACAGTAGAGCCCACGGGGGTATCTGCCAGAATGGAGATAATTATTCCGCTACCTGCGGCAAAAACGGAGATTACGGCAGAGCAGACGGTTACGGAAAGGAATGTCTTGAACACCCTCATTGCCGAAAGTGCGGGGAATATTACAAGTGCAGATATAAGCAGAGAGCCCACGAGATTCATGGCCAGAACAACGATCACGGCAATAACTATGGCAATAAGAAGATTATACGCCCCGGCCTTGGTTCCTGTGGCTCTTGCGAAATTCTCGTCAAAGGTCACGGCAAATATTCTGTTATAGAAAATAACGAACACTCCTATAACAGCCACAGAAAGGACGGAGCAAAGTATAACGTCGGTCTTTGTAAGGGTAAGTATGGACTGGGAGCCAAAGAGGGTACCGCAAACGTCACCCGATATGTTTGCCGAGGTAGGGAAAATATTCATAAGCAAATAGCCTATTGCCAGCGCTCCCACAGACATTACGGCTATGGATGCATCCCCCCTGATCTTCGAGTTCTGCCCCGTTCTCAAAAGAAGAACGGCGCACACAACCGTAACGGGAAGAACCACTGCCGTGGTGTTGGTCAGTCCCAGAACCGCCGCAACGGCCAGGGCTCCGAAGGCCACGTGGGAAAGACCGTCGCCTATAAACGAAAACCTCTTAAGCACCAGCGTTACCCCAAGAAGAGAGGAGCAGAGGGCTATAAGAACGCCTACGATAAGGGCGTATCTGACAAAGGGGAACTCAAAATAAAGAGCCAACTTTTCAACCATTTGAACAGCCCTCCTCTTTACATATCCCGTGGAATATCCGTCCAACGTCGCTGTGAATATAATCCCTGGTGGTTCCAAAGAAAGAGGGGGAACCTATATGGAGAATATGGGATGCGTTTTTGACTGCGGCGGCAATATCGTGGGAAACCATCACAATGGTGGTTCCCGCCTTGTTAAGGTCGGCTATTACCTGATACATTTCCGCCGTGGCCTTGGGGTCAAGACCCGCCACAGGCTCGTCCAGGAGAAGCATTTTTGAAGTGGCACAGAGAGCTCTTGCCAAAAGGGCGCGCTGCTGCTGTCCCCCCGAAAGGTCACGGTAGCATCTCCCCGCAAGGTGGGAAATACCCAACTTTTCCATATTTTCGACGGCTATCTGTCTTTCCTTTTTGCCGTAAAAGGGCTTATTTTTGCAAAGAGGCAGACATCCCGAAAGGACTATTTCCCTAACGGACGCGGGGAAATCCTTCTGTATCTCGGTCTGCTGGGGAAGGTATCCTATCTCATCGGAGCGAAGACCGTCACCCGTTTCAATAGTGCCGCTGAGGGGCTGCCTGAGGTGGAGCAAGGCCTTCATAAGGGTGGTCTTGCCCGAGCCGTTCTCCCCTACTATACAGAGATAGTCGCCCTTGTTGACCTTAAAATTTATATCCTTTACCACCGTTTTTCCCTCGTATCCGAGAGAAAGGTCGGTACATATAAGCTGTGGCATAAAGAGGTCCTTTCTAATTTAATGCTTCTTTGAGGAATACTATATTCTCCTCCATAACGGACAGATAGGTGACGCCTTGCTCCGCTTCTTTATAATATACGGACTGCATGGAGTTAAGGGGTCTGACCTTAAGATGCGTGGATGCAGATGCCAACGTCACCGCATCGGCCACGTTGCCGTCAGTCTTTTCGGTGGTGAGAAGCACCTCTATCCCAAGCTCGTCTACCTTTGAGGCAAGTGATATTATAGTATCAAAGCTTGCGTCTGTTTCGGAAGAACAGCCCTCAAATGCGGCGTAATATTCTATCCCGTAATCCCTCATAAGATAAGCAAATGGGAATCTGTCGGCAAAGACCAGAGCCTTTTTTGATGCTGTATTCACCATATCCTCAACATATCGGTCAAGGGCATCAAGTTTTGCTATATATTCCTCTTCGTTAAGGGAATAAAGCACCTGATTTTCGGGGTCTATTTCCTTAATAGCGGTGGCAATCTTTTCACAGAAGAATGCGGCGTTTTTAAGAGAAAGCCATACGTGTTCGTCGTAGGCGGTGTGCTCCTCACCCTCGTGATGATGCTGGGTAGAAATAAGGCTTTCCTTTATTTCGTCCATAAGACATATTACCCTGCGGTTGGGGTTTGGGGTGCTCTCAATGGCGTCGGCTATCCATTTGTCCGATTCTCCGCCCACGTATATAAGGAGGTCGCAGGTGGCGATATCCACCATATCCCCCGCCGTTGCCTGGTAGCTGTGAAGGTCGGTGCCGTTATCGTAAAGAAAGACCAAATCCACATCCGTGGTACGTCCTCCGTAGAGGGAGCCGAAGAGATTTTCGGCTCTGTCGGGGTCGATTTCTGATGTAATGCTCTTTACCCAATCGTAAACGGGAAATATAGTACAGACGATTTTTATGGAGTCGGTGTACTCCTTTTCCTTCTCACACCCCACAGTTAAAGTAAAGAGTAAAAGGAAGACAAGGATAATACTTAAAATCTTCTTCATTACCCATCCACCCCCTCTTTACAGTCTTTACAGATTCCGTATATTACGGTTTTCGGTCTTATAATCTCAAAGCCGTCAAGGTTAAGGAGGGAGTTTGCCATACTGTCAGCCACGTCCTTATCCATGTGGGCGGTTTTTCCGCATTTTGTGCAGGTAAGGTGAACCCTGTTTTTACAACCCTCGCATTTGATATACTGATAATAGGCCTCGTTGCTCCCCTCTTTTACTGTGCGGCTTATATAACCCTGCCGCTGAAGGAAGGCGAGGTTTCTGTATACGGCGCTAAGGCTTACCTCAGGACCCATTTGACCCGCTATATCCCTTGCGGAAAAATGTCTGTCGTGGTGGGATTCGAGGAAAGATATGAGTTTTCTGCGTTGCTCTGTCATATACTGTGCCATGGATTTCCTCCAAAAGGTCAATTTGCGATTCATTCGCAAATTATAATACTACAAAAAGCCCCTTTCGTCAAGAGAAAAAGTGTTACTTTATTATGATATTTGCGGCAGTAAACTTGAAACGGCGGGGCTTTTTTGATATAATCGAAGTATCACAAAGCAGAGGTAAAAGACATGGCTGATAAAAAAACCAAGTATTACGCCGTAAGGAAAGGCAGAAGCGCGGGAATATACCTGACCTGGGACGAATGTGCAAAGCAGGTCATAGGTTGCGCGGGTGCCGTGTATAAGTCCTTCCCCACCATTGAGGAGGCGGAGGCCTTTATGGCAATTGATATTGGCGAAGAGGTAGCCCCAAAAGAGAAAAAAGCCAGAGCCCCAAAGAAAAAAGCGGAGCCCGCCGAAGCTACCGACGGCACGGATAAGCTTATCTCTTACCTTGAAAAAGCTAAAGAAGAATATCCCCAAGGAAAGCTCCCCTCAGACGAAGCCATAGCCTTCGTTGACGGCAGCTACAACCAAGAAACTGCCGTGTACTCCTTCGGTTGCGTTTTCATCTCCCAAAATGGAGTGGAGACCTTCTCGGGTAGCGGTAGCAAAGAGGATTTCCGCACCGCAAGAAACGTTGCGGGAGAGCTTATGGGTACCCTTTTTGCGGCTAACACAGCCCTTGAAAGGGGAATAAAAAAGATTTCCGTATATCACGACTATACGGGCATCGCTATGTGGTATCAGGGCTTATGGAAGGCCGAAAGCCCCGTTGCCGTGGATTATCTGACAAAAATGAAAGCTTTACCCTCCACCCTTGAGATAAAATTCGTCAAGGTTGCAGGACATACTGGCGTTTACCTCAACGAAGCCGCCGACCTTATCGCAAAGGCCGCCGCGGGTATAGAATAAATTAAGGACTGATTTTATGGAAAACAAGGTTTTCAAAACCGTCGACAACTTAAAGGACCACTACCTTGAGGTATGGGAGGACGTCTGCAATATAGATAGTCCCTCCTCGTACAAAGAGGGTGTTGACAAAGTAGGACAGTATTTTATAGACATAGCTAAAAGCCGTGGCTGGGAAGCGGAAGTTTTCGAGTTTGAAAAATTCGGAAACGTGGTTTGCATCACAATGAACGGTGACGTAGAAGCCGAGCCTCTCGTTCTGTCGGGTCATATGGACACCGTACACCCCGTAGGGTTATTCGGGACCCCCGCCGTAAAAATAGAGGGCGATAAGATATACGGCCCCGGAGTAATGGACTGCAAGGGCGGCATCGTTGCGGGATTTTTGGCTATGGATGCCCTCCACGCCTGCGGCTTTAAGAAACGCCCCGTTAAAATCATGCTCCAGAGCAACGAGGAAATAGGCAGTGGCATCAATAACAGAGGTCCCATTAACCTTATCTGCGAAAAATCAAAAGATGCCGCGGCATTTTTAAACCTTGAGCCCCACGAAGGATATTTTGACGGCAAGGTCTGTCTTATAAGAAAGGGCAGAGGCGAATTTCTCTTTGAGATAAGGGGAATAGAGGCCCACGCATCATACTGCGCAAAGGAAGGCGCCAGCACCATTAAAGAGGCGGCTTATAAAATAATCGAAATTGAAAAGATGAAGGACCACGACGGCATTACCTGCAACTGTGGTTTTATATCCGGAGGCTCAACCGCCAACACAGTACCCGGAAAATGCGAGTTTAAGGTAGACGTAAGGTACTCCACCCAGGAAGAGTACGAAGAAGTCAAGGCCTACCTGCAAAAGATTGCGGATACCGTATACGTTCCCGGATGCAGCTGCACAATAACAGAAACAAACAGCCGCCCGTCCATGGCCCTGAACGAAAAAAATCAGACCCTTTTAAATAAAGCAAACCAAGCATTTGCCGCCAACGGCTTGTCCGTACTTGAAGCGGGTAAAAGAAACGGCGGCTCGGATGCGGCCAACGTGGCTCTCTGGGGTATTCCCTGCCTCGATGCCATAGGCATCAGAGGAGAGAGAGCCCACTCAAGAGAAGAATACGCCTACATCCCCTCCTTGGCCGAATCGGCAAAAAGGGTTGTGGCTATTGCGTTGGAGATATAGAATAAACTAAACTTAATAAGAACGGCGACAAATTTATGAAACTCGGAATATTTACAGACTCCCATTATTCCTCACAGGAAGTCACCTGCGGAAACAGATTCAACAGTAAATCTCTGGATAAGATAAAGGAAGCCTACGACTTTTTTGAAAAAGAAGACTGTGAGATGGTGATTTGTCTTGGCGACCTTATAGACCGAGAGGAATCTCACAAAAAAGAGATTGAAAACCTTAAAAAGGTATGGGAAATAATAAAATCATCTCCCCTTCCCACAAAGGTTGTTATGGGAAACCACGACTGCTTTGCCTTTGAAAAGGAGGAGTTTTACAGGATTTTGGGAATTGAAGAGCCAAAAGATATTTATATTGAGGGTAAAAACCTCATATTCCTTGACGGATGCTATTTTAAAAGCGGCGAACGCTACGCCCCCGGAGATAAAAATTGGAAGGACACCTTTCTGCCCCACCAAGAGGCTCTTCAAGAAAAGCTTGCAGAATTAAAGGGTGATACATATATTTTTATCCACCAAAATATAGATCCCGCCATCCGAAGTGACCACCGACTCTTTAACGCCGACCAAGTCTTTGAAATAATCCAGAGAAGTAAAACCGTCAAAGCCGTTTTTCAGGGTCACTACCACAAAGGCATGACCTCTCAATACGAGGGTATAAAATATATTACCCCAAAAGCCATGTGCGAAAACGAAAAGACTTATTTCTGCTTTGAAATATAGAAAAAGATCCTGCCCCGTACGGGCAGGATCTTTCTTTATCATAAAGGGTTAGGACACGAAGGGCTTATCAACGTTTATTACGGCAAAGAGGTTTGAGTCGTAAATGTTTATATTTTTTTTGATTATCTCCTTAATCTCGTTGTCGGAAAGCTTGCCGTCGTAGGGCAGCACAACGTCGAATATAAGGTTTGTATGGGTGTCACCCCTGACCATACGGAAATCGTGGACCGTAATTCTGTCGTCAATAGCCTTAACGAAGTCGTTGACCATCTTTTTGAGCTTATCTATTTCGGGGTCGTCGGCAATTACGGGGTCCATATGTATGGTTGCTACGCAGGAAAGCTTTTCGGAAAGCTCTTTTTCGATATTGTCAATGGTATCATGGGCGCTGAGAAGGTCGGCCTTTGCAGACACCTCTGCGTGGAGAGATATCATCTGTCTGCCAGGTCCGTAATCATGAACTATAAGGTCGTGAATACCGATTATACCCTCGTGGGAGAGGACGATATCCTCTATCTGCTTAACAACTTCCTCTGCGGGAGGCTTACCAAGAAGGGGGTCAATGGTCTCCTTGGCGGCGCGGAAGCCGGAAAAGAGGATAAAGAGGGATACTGCGGCGCCGCAATATGCGTCAACGTTAATATCAAATATGAGATATACGATAAAGGACAGGAATACCGCGCTTGTGGCTATAACGTCGGAAAAGCAGTCGGATGCGGTGGCCTTCATGGATGAGGAATCAAACTTTTTACCGTAGCCCCTGTTATAAATGCCCATATAGAGCTTTACGAGTATTGAAGCAATGAGTATGCAAAGGGAAACGGGGCTGAAAGACATCTCCTCGGGGGTTATTATTTTACCCACGGAAGTCTTTAAGAGCTCAAAGCCCATAAGCATAATGGCCAAGGATACCAAAAGACCCGAAAGATACTCTATTCTGCCGTGACCGAAGGGGTGGTCAACGTCGGGCTTTTGTCCAGAAAGTCGGAATCCGAAGAGGGTTATAACCGAAGAGCCCGCATCGGAAAGGTTGTTAAAGGCATCGGCCATTACCGATACGGATGAACTTATAAATCCCGCCAACAGTTTTCCTGCAAAAAGCAGCAAGTTCAGTCCTATCCCCACAATACTGCAAAGCATACCGTATGCTCTGCGAAGGGAAGCATTGTCCATACCTTCCGATTTTATAAAGATTTTTGAAAGAAGTTTTATCATAAATAACCCTTTCCTCATTAAACTTTTGCTGAACTACAGTATAACACACCAAAAAAACAAAGTCAAGACTTTAGCAATGGCTAACCCTACAATATATTCGGGTTTCGCACTTTTAGACCTTGAAAAACGATGAACTTTGTGCTATAATACCTATAATTTAAAGGTATTCGGAGATAAAAAATGAACATAACCGCCCGCTACTTAAACAAGTCCCCAAATCCAAGAAAAGCAAAGGAGCTTTATATATCGGCGTTCCCCAAATATGAGCGCCTGCCCTGGTGGGTGTTGCGGCTTCTTACCCTGAACAAGAACGCAAACATTACCTGCTACTATGATGAAGAACAGTTTTGTGGCTTTACCTATGACGTTGCCACCGACAGTATTCTTTTCCTTATGTTTTTTGCCGTAAATGACGAGCTTCGCGGAAAGGGCTACGGCTCGGCCATACTTGAATATTTAAAGAAAAATCATCCCGACAAGGCCGTTACTCTCAACGTTGAACCCATAGACCCCGCCGCCAAAAACGCAGACGAAAGGGTAAGAAGAATAGAATTTTACAAGAAGAACGGATTTTTCGACACTAATCATAATATTGACGAGGTGGGCGGCACCTTCCGAGTCCTCTCCACAAAGAAGGAGCTTGACAAAGAAGCCTATTTAAAGGCGTTCACGGGAATAACTCTGGGACTTTGGAGACCGAAAATAACAAAACTTGATAATAACTAAAGAACTCCCGCCGCGGCGGGAGTTTTTCTCTAATCTGCAATAGCAAGATATGGCTTAAGATTTTCCACAAGCTGGGGAGTTTCAACCGTCTGGCCGCATTCAAAGGCCAGATATTTATTGTATCCCGTGGCCTTGATTGCCCTGAGAACGTTTATATAGTCAACTTCTCCCGTGCCAGGCTCTTTTCTTCCGGGATTGTCGGCAATATGGAAATGGCCAATAAGGTCAATATTTTCGGTAATGTTGCGGATAAGGTTGCCCTCGGTGACCTGCTGATGATAAATATCAAAGAGGAGCCTGAAATTGGGTCTGTTTACCTCCCTGACCATATCAAAGCCGTCCTTTGAGGTGTATAAAAAGTGTCCTGCGTGATTTACCAGGATATTAAGGGGCTCAAGAACCGCCGTTATCCCCGCATCCTCCGCAATGGGGGCAAGACGGGAAAGGGTATGAACTATCTGCTCCCTTTGGGCGCGGTGGGAAACGTCCTTACGCTCGTTGCCCGTGGTGACCACGATATTGGGGACACCCATATATACTGCGGCTTCAACGGTTTCCTTGAAGGCCTCAACCATAGCCTCTTCGGTATCCGCATATGCAAGACCGTGAGTCCAGGCTATTTTAGCCATATTGTCGGGATTTTTAGACTCCACGTTAAGGCAGGTGGAAACGATATTATACTCGTCGAAAACCTTTTTGTATTCCTTTAAATCACATTTCTGCCAATTAAGGTACTCTGCGGCCTTGAAGCCGTATTTTGCAGCCTCGACAAATGCCTGAGGGCTGTTGCGGACAAACCAGTTAGCCTTTGCGGAAAATATCATATCAAACCTCCATGTTGCCGCTTGCGGCAACTCAAAAACTAATTAAAGATTTTCGAAGAAAAGATTTAATTCAAGCGTGAAGAGCGCACGATATCTTATCGTTGCAAAATATCTTTCACGCTACATCTCCTAAAAAAACAAGAGGGGTGCATCTGCACCCCTCTGAATATTTGCTGTTAGTCAGCGATAGCGATGTAGGGCTTCATGTTTTCAATAAGGGTGGGAACGTCAACGGTGCTGCCGCATTCAAATGCCAGGTATCTGTCGTAGCCTGCGTTCTTTATAGCCTTGAAAACGTTGAAGTAGTTGATCTCGCCGGTACCGGGCTCGTTTCTGAGGGGGTTGTCAGCGATATGGAAGTGACCGATAAGGTCAATGTTTTCGGTAATGTTGCGGATAACGTTACCTTCGGTGATCTGCTGATGATAAATATCGAAAAGAACCTTTACGTAGGGATTTTTAACTTCCTTAACCATCTGGAAAGCTTCCTTGGAAGTGGTAAGGAAATGACCCATATGGTCAACAAGGATGTTAAGGGGTTCGAGAACGATGGTAACGCCTGCGTCTTCAGCAATGGGAGCGAGGCTGTTAAGAACCTGAACCACCTGCTTGTGCATAAAGTCTCTGGAAACGTCTCTGCGCTCGTTACCGGTGGTAACAACGATGTTGGGAACGTTAAGGAACTTTGCGGTTTCAACGGTTTCCTTGAAAGCTTCAACCATAGCGGCTTCAGTGTCGGGGTAGCCAAGACCGTGGGTCCACGCTATCTTTGCCATATTGTCGGGATTCTTGGACTGGACGAGAAGGCAGGTATTGATAATGCCGTTATCATCA
Source organism: Eubacteriales bacterium (assembly GCA_045530715.1). Lineage (GTDB taxonomy): Bacteria > Bacillota > Clostridia > Oscillospirales > UBA644 > JAZQLP01. The sequence continues at coordinate 64 of JAZSCR010000007.1, read as the reverse complement.
AGTATCTTCTTGTACTCGTTAAGGTCGTAACCGTACCATTCAAGAAGCTCTGCGGCCTTGAATC
>JAZSCR010000215.1:0-5041 GCA_045530715.1 Eubacteriales bacterium | reverse complement strand
AGGCGGTCAACTGGGACTGGTTTTCGGAAATGATCCGCAATTCGGGCAGAGAGATATCTCTTCTCAATATGTTTGCATATACGGGTGCCGCATCCGTTGCCGCTTCGAAAGCAGGCGCAAAGGTCGTTCATGTCGATGCCTCCAAGGGTATGACTGCATGGGCAAAGGAAAACGCAGAGGTTAACGGTATATCAAATATCAGATTTATCGTTGACGACTGTACCAAGTTCGTAGCCCGTGAGATACGCAGGGGCAACAAATACGACGGGATTATTATGGATCCTCCGTCTTACGGAAGAGGCCCCGGCGGAGAAATATGGAAGCTTGAGGACGAGCTTTATAAGCTCCTTGAACTCTGTATGGGAGTTATGTCGGATAAGCCCTTGTTTTTCCTCCTCAACTCTTATACTACCGGCCTTTCTGCAATGTGTATGCACTATATGGTTGGATCTACTATTCAGAATAAATTCGGCGGTACAACCGAGGCTGACGAAATAGGCCTGCCCGTAAAATCAACGGGACTATACTTGCCTTGCGGCGCTTCCGTAAGGTGGAAATCAGATGAACGGTGAGTTAATTGGAAATAATTAAAGCAGAAAATTTATCATTCAGATATGAAGACGACCAAAGCGGCGTTATAGATAATCTTTCCTTTGAAATAGAAGAGGGAGATTTCGTTGCTATTCTCGGTCATAACGGCAGCGGAAAGTCCACCTTGGCAAAGCTTTTCAGCGGAATTTTATCTCCCGTATCGGGAAAGCTTACCGTGGCGGGACATGACGTTTCTGATCAGGAGCATCTTTTTGAGCTCCGCAGCTCCGTCGGTATGGTATTTCAGAACCCCGATAACCAGATAATTTCCTCTATTGTCGAAGAGGACGTTGCCTTTGCTCTTGAAAACCTCGGCGTTCCCTATGAGGAAATGCGCCGAAAGGTAGACGAGGCTCTTGAAAGCGTAGGGATGGGCGAATATAAAAAGCACTCCACAACCAAACTTTCGGGAGGTCAAAAGCAGAGAGTTGCCATTGCAGGGGTTATCGCAATGAGCCCGAAGGTTCTTGTTCTGGACGAGCCCACCGCAATGCTCGACCCTCAGGGACGTAAGGAAGTAATTAAGGTTCTCAAAGAGCTTAACTCTAAGGGAATTACGGTAGTCCTTATTACCCACTTTATGAACGAGGCTGCTCAATCAAATAGGTGTATCGTTGTTGATAACGGTAAGATACTTCTTGACGGTACCCCTAAAGAAGTATTTGCAAACGTTGAACTCCTGCGAAGCGTAGGACTTGACGCTCCCCAGAGCGCAGAGCTTATGTTTGAGCTTCGGAAGCAGGGGTGCGAGGTTCCCTCATCGGTGCTTACCGATGAAGAGTGCATTGCCGCGCTTAAGGATCTGCTCATCGGAAAATAATGATTGGAGATAAAATCTAATTGTCAGAAAAAAAAGTTATACTGAAAACAGAGGCTCTTTCTCATCTTTACGGCGCTGATACGCCCTTTGAGAAGGTTGCGCTTGATAATATAAACCTCGAGATATACGAAAACGACTTTCTTGCCGTGATCGGTCAAACGGGTTCGGGCAAATCCACCCTTGTTCAGCATTTTAACGCCATAAATAAGCCCACCTCCGGAAGATTTTTCTATATGGGAGAGGACGTCTGGCAGAAAGGCTACGACAGGAGAAGCCTGAGATTTAACGTAGGGATGGTCTTTCAGTATCCTGAGCATCAGCTTTTTGAGGAAACCGTCCGTAAGGACATATCTTACGGTCCCGAAAATATGGGGCTTCCCACAGACGAGATAAACAGCCGTGTTCTTGAGGCAATAGAGTTCGTGGGTCTTGACGAGTCTATACTTGAAAAATCTCCTTTCGAGCTTTCGGGCGGACAGAAACGCAGGGTTGCTATTGCAGGGGTAATGGCTATGCGCCCCAGTGTTCTTATTCTTGACGAGCCTACTGCGGGTCTTGACCCCAAAGGCCGCGACGATATACTTGAAGGTATAAAGCACTATCACGATACTACGGGCGCAGCGGTAGTTCTCGTTTCCCACAGTATGGAAGACGTTGCTCATTTTGCGTCAAGGGTTGCTGTAATGCATCAAGGAAAGCTCGTTATGTGCGGTACAAAAGAAGAGGTTTTTTCTAATTCTGAAACCCTGGTATCTCTTGGTCTTGACGTTCCCCAGATAACCCGTATACTTATGGCTCTTAATCATGAAGGGTACAATTTCGATACCTCTGTTTATACCGTTGAAGGTGTTGCGGCGGAGATAGTGAAATATTTGAATAGGAAATAATTCAAAATGCTTAAAGATATTACTCTCGGGCAGTTTTTCCCAGGAAATTCTGTTCTGCACAGGCTTGATCCACGTGCAAAGATCGTGCTGTTGATAATGTACATCGTTGCATTGTTTATGGCTGATAATTTTATATCGTACGCTTTAATGGCCGTGGTGACGGTAGCTCTCGTGATTGCGTCACAGATACCGATAAAGCTCTATCTTCGCGGCTTAAAACCCTTGTTGATAATTATTTGCTTTACGGCCGTGTTAAACATCTTTTATTCTAACGGCAACGTTTTGGTATCTTTTTGGATATTTAAGATAACAGACGTGGGTATTTACAATGCAATTACTATGGTGTCGAGAATAATGATGCTTGTGATTACCACCTCAATGCTTACATATACGACTTCTCCTATAGTTTTGACGGGCGGTCTTGAAAGATTGCTTGCCCCTCTTAAGGTGATTAAGGTTCCCGTCCACGAGTTTGCTATGATGATGACCATAGCGTTGAGATTTATTCCCACTCTGCTCGAAGAAACCGAGAAGATAATGAATGCCCAAAAGGCCCGCGGTGCCGATTTTGAAACGGGTGGCATTATAAAAAGAGCAAAGGCTCTTATTCCCATACTGATACCCCTTTTCGTTTCCGCATTCAGGCGCGCCGATGAACTTGCAACGGCTATGGAATGTCGTTGCTATAACGGTGAGGGTAAAGGTCGAACTCATCTGGTACAGTACAGAATGAAGCTTTCCGATTACGTTGCTTTTCTTCTGGTAGGTATTCTTATTGCGGGAATAGTTGTTATCGGTAAACTTGAAATCGGTGCGATGTTATGAAGAATTACGCAGTAAATATCTCCTATAAAGGCACCGACTTTTGCGGATATCAGCTCCAACCCAACGCCAGAACAGTAGCAGGGGAGATTCGCAAGGCTCTCGGTGAGCTTTGCGGAGAGTATACAGACCTTGCGGGTTGCAGCAGAACCGACAGCGGCGTGCATGCAAACGATTACTGTTTTTCTTTTAAGACCGAAAAGGCGTTGACTCCCGAGATCGTTGTTAAGGCTCTGAATAATAAACTGCCTTCCGACGTAAGGGTCAAATCCTGCTGTTATGTGGCAGATGACTTCCATGCAAGATACAGCGTTAAGTCCAAAGAGTATCTTTACGTTATATATAATTCCGAGGTCGATTCTCCTTTTTACTCTGATTATGCCTTGTTTTATCCAAAAAAACTTGATATAGACAAGCTTAATATAGCGGCTCAAAGATTTGTTGGAAAGCATGATTTTTCAGCTTTTAAGGCCGCAGGGTCAAAGGATGTTGATCCTGTCCGCACTGTGTATAGCGCAGGGTTTGAGCGTAAAGGCGACGTTGTGGAGTTTCGTATTTCGGCTGACGGATTTTTGTATAAGATGGTAAGGCTTACCGTTGGTTGCTTACTCAAGGTGGTCGAAGGGAAATTGACCCCCGAAGATATAGATACAATGCTTGTAACGGGCAAGAATATATTACCCTATACGGCAGAGGCAAAAGGCTTATTCCTTAATAAGGTGTTTTATGAATGAAAAGAGATTAAAACAACTTAATATTGCAAAAAAACTGTTTTTGGTAACCCTGATTTTATACATAGCAGTATTTTTTATGATGAATTCCCCATTACTTACAGGGGATAATATAGGCAGATTCTTTTTTAACGTAAAGTCTGCCGTTACCGAGGATATTCCTGAGGACGGCACGGTACGGTTTGATGAATCGTCTAAAAATAGGCTCTCTGTATTTAAGGACGGATTGGTTATTCTTTCCCAAAAAACGGTGTCCGTGTATAGCCGAAACAATATACTCATGTCGGAGTTTTACGTTAATTTTTCTTCACCTGTGTTAAAACAGTCCGACAACTACGTATTAAGCTTTGACAGGGGAGACACTTCCATTTGTCTTTCGGACAGCTTCAAGGTTGTTGCAACCAAGGATTTTTCGGAAAATATAATAACCGCCACGGTGAGTGATGACGGGTACGTTGCTGTTGTAACCGAAACTTACGGCTACAAGGCAAAGGTTACCGTTCTTAACCGAAACTTACAGGAGCTTTACTACTGGTATTCGTCAAAAACCAACGTAGTTGACGTTATTTTCTCCACCTCGAACGTCATATCTGTTATCGGTATTGTTCCCGATTATGAAAATATTGATATAGTGGTTCACAGGATAAACTTCCGCACGGGAGAAGAGCAGAAAAACTATTCAATTCCCGATTCTTTCCCCCTTGCAATAAAGCAAAAGGATGATAATTCTATTGAGATTATATCCGATAGCGGTATATACTCTGTAAGAAATGACGGTTACAGACCAATTTATCAGTACATAAATACCGATATCGACTACTATTGGCAGGACGAACATAATACCATATTTTCCACTACCGTAAATGCCGCTGAAAAGATTTGCTCCGTAGAGGCTATTTCTCCTACGGGAAACATACTTTTCAGACGTAATTATAATGATATAAAATCTGTCGTTTGTTATTATGAGGTTTTCCTTGTTCTTGCAGAAGACCGCCTTTACGTTCTTGACAATACGGGTACGGAGCTTTATTCTGTTGAGGTTCCTTCGTCATCAAACGGCATTGAAGCCAGCAGAGATGCTTTATACGTTACGGGCGCATCTTTTGCCCAGCGTATAGATATTTCCAAAGCGTTTTCTTAATTAACATAATAACCCAACACAACACAGCATAATTATTGAAAGGATAGAC
>JAZSCR010000115.1:0-3972 GCA_045530715.1 Eubacteriales bacterium | reverse complement strand
CCCCTCTCCCTTCTTAATTTCGTACCCAAGGCCTCTAACGAGGATTCCGTAGAAGAGCTGCACAAAACCGCTGAAAAGCTTATGGAAGCTCTCCGCACATTTAACGTAGAAACCAAGGTTCTTGACTTCTCAAGAGGTCCTACGGTTACAAGATACGAGCTTCAGCCCCTGCCCGGCGTTAAAATAAGCCGAATAACCAACCTTGCAGACGATATTGCTCTCCATTTGGCCGCTACTGCAGTCCGTCTTGAGGCACCCATTCCCGGCAAGGCCGCAATAGGCGTAGAGATTCCCAACAAGAGCACAAACATAGTATACTTACAGGAGATCCTGGCAAGTAACGAGTTCAAAAACGCAAAGAGTGCGCTCAGCGTATGTCTGGGTAAGGACATTGCAGGCTCAAGCGTGGTTATCGACCTTGCAAAGATGCCTCACCTTCTCATTGCAGGCTCCACAGGTTCCGGTAAATCGGTATGTATAAATACCCTTATAATAAGCTTGCTTTACAGATCCTCCCCCGAAGACGTTCGTCTTATCCTTATCGACCCCAAGGTAGTTGAGCTTAACGTTTATAACGGTATCCCTCATCTTCTCATCCCCGTCGTTACCGACCCCAGAAAGGCGTCGGGAGCGCTTAGTTGGGCAGTAAGCGAAATGCTTAAGAGATACGACCTTTTCAAGGAAAAGGGAGTAAGAGATTTTGCAGGTTATAACAGAAATCTGGCTGAAGGCGAAAAGAAGCTCCCCCAGATAGTTATAATCATCGACGAAATGGCTGACCTTATGATGACGGCCAGAAACGAAGTAGAAGACTCCGTATGCCGCCTTGCCCAGATGGCAAGAGCTGCAGGTATGCACATGGTAATTGCAACCCAGCGTCCTTCCGCCGACGTTCTCACGGGTACGATAAAGACAAACATTCCTTCGAGAATAGCATTTGCCGTATCCTCACAGATAGACTCCCGTATCATACTTGACGGCTCGGGTGCCGAAAAGCTGGTAGGCAAAGGCGATATGCTCTACGATCCTCTTGGCGCGACCAAGCCCTTGAGAGTTCAGGGCTGTTTTGTTTCAGATAAAGAAGTTGAAAACGTCACATCCTTTATTAAGAACAACTACACCGCCGAATACGACGAAGAGGTTATCAAGTCCATTGAACAGAAGGCAAAGGAACAGGAAAAGGGCAATAAGGGAGGCGTTGACGAAGGCGACGACGATGACGACGATCCCATGCTCCCTCAGGCTATCGAAGTAGTGGTAGCTGCAGGTCAGGCCTCCACCTCCACCCTCCAGAGAAAGCTTAAGCTGGGCTATGCCCGTGCCGCCCGCATAATGGACCAGATGGAAGAAAGAGGTATTATAGGCGAGTATCAGGGTTCCAAGCCCAGAGAAGTCCTTATATCCAAGCAGGAATGGCTTGAAATGAAGAGCCGTTGGAACGGTAATTTTCAATAACGAGTGAATAGGTAAATTATGGCTGACAGAAGAGATTTTTTGCCAATATCAAAAGAAGATCTGATCGAGCGCGGAATAGAGCAGCTTGATTTCATATACGTAACGGGTGATGCATATGTAGATCACCCATCCTTCGGTGCGGCCATAATTACCAGAGTTACCGAAAGCTGCGGCTTTACCGTGGGCATAATTGCCCAACCAAACTGGAAGACCACCGACGACTTTATGAGGTTGGGTAAGCCAAGATACGGCTTTATGGTTTCTTCGGGCAATATCGACTCTATGGTAAACAACTACACCGTAGCAAAAAACCGCAGAAGCCAGGACCTTTACGCTCCCAACGGAGAGGCGGGGCACCGCCCCGACAGAGCCGTTATAGTATACTGTAACCGTATCAGAGAAGCCTATGGGCGTATCCCCATAATTATCGGCGGCCTTGAAGCATCTTTAAGACGTTTTGCCCATTACGACTATTGGCAAAACGAGGTGCGCAAATCCATAATCTTTGACAGTGATGCAGACCTTATTTCCTACGGCATGGGCGAGCATCAGACAAGGGAGATAGTAACCCGTCTGGGCTCAGGAGAGGATATTTCCACCATTACCGATATAGCGGGCACCTGTTATATTTCCGATACCGTACCATCGGGAGCCGTTGAATGTCCCTCTTATGAAAAGGTCAAAAAGGATAAGGTTGCCTACGCAAACGCCGTAAGAATACAGTTTGACGAGCAGGACGCCTACGGCGGAAAGACGGTAGTACAGCGTCATGGACTAAAGTATCTTGTACAAAATCCCCCCTCCCCTGCCTTGGAAAGAGAGGAGCTTGACGAGGTATACGACCTGCCCTTCACCCGTACCTACCACCCCATATACGAGTCTATGGGCGGCATCCCCGCCATAAAAGAGGTTGAAAACTCCATAATCCACAACCGCGGATGCTTCGGCGGCTGTAATTTCTGCGCTATTGCTATGCATCAGGGCAAGAGAGTAACCTCCCGTAGCAAGGACTCTGTAATAAAAGAGGCAAAAAGAATAACGGAAAGCCCCTCATTCAAGGGCTATATAAATGACGTTGGCGGCCCCACGGCAAACTTCCGCACCCCCTCCTGCGGTAAAAAGTCAATGTGTAAAAACAATAAGCATTGTCTTGCCCCCGAACCCTGCCCCAACATGAAGGTTTCTCATACCGAGTACGCCGAAATGCTCCGCGAGCTCCGTGCCCTTCCCAAGGTAAAGAAAGTATTTATACGTTCGGGTATCAGATTTGACTACCTTATGCTGGACAAAAAGGGCGCCTTTTTTGAGGAGCTTATAAAATACCACGTAAGCGGCCAGCTCAAGGTGGCTCCCGAGCATTGCTCTGACAGGGTTCTTTCCTATATGGGAAAGCCCCCCTTCAAATATTATCAGAAGTTCTACGATAAATTTTTCGAGCTTAACAAAAAGAACGGGCTTAAGCAGTTCCTCGTTCCCTACCTTATGTCCTCTCACCCCGGATGCACCCTTGAGGACAGTATAAAGTTGGCTCTCTACCTTAAAAAGATAAACTATCATCCCGAACAGGTGCAGGATTTCTATCCCACCCCCGGTACGGTATCCACCGCAATGTTCTGGACGGGCCTTGACCCCTTTACAATGAAAGAGGTATACGTTCCCCGTTCGGGCAAGGAAAAGGCTATGCAAAGAGCTCTTATGCAGTGCAATCTGCCCCAAAACAGAGCCCTCTGCGAAGAAGCCCTCCGCACCGCGGGACACCCCGAGCTTATCAGGGTACTTCTCCCCAACAGAAGAGGGATACACTCCACCCAAAAGTCTCCCGTCAAGGGAAAGGCAACGTCCTACAAAAAGCCCACGGCAAAAAAGAAAAAATAGGAGAATTACGGTATGTCTGAATTTTTAGCGTCCATTCACCCCATAGCGGTATGTCTTATCGTCTGCGCCGCTAAAATAATAGAAATATCAATCCAGTCCCTTAAAACCTGTATGATGGTCAAAGGACAAAGGCTGAAAGCCGCCGGCTTAGGCTTTATAGAATGTATGATTTGGGGTCTTGTTATTTCCACTATCATCAGTACCTTAGGCGATAATCTTTTCTTACTTCTTTTCTATTGTCTGGGATATGCCGTCGGCCTTTTCCTCGGCTCCACCATTGAAGGGAAAATCGCTCTCGGAACCTCAAACCTTGAGCTTATTGCCAATAATGACTCCACCGAAAAGATAACCGCATACCTCAAGGCAAACAACAAGGGATACACCGTCTTTGAGGGCCACGGCTCGGTAGACAAAATGAATATGATATTCATCGTTATTCCCCGCAAAGAAATGCCCCGAATCCTTAAGGGCATAAGAAACTCATGCGACAATAAGGTGTTCGTGGTAGCCTCCGACGTAAGCAAATACGCCGGCGGATATGGAATGGTGAAATAATAAAATAACGAAACAGCGGTAGCCTTTTCGGCTACCGCTGATTTTTTATATCTTATCTCCAAAGGTCTGGGAAAGATCGCTGATTGG
>JAZSCR010000108.1:0-8147 GCA_045530715.1 Eubacteriales bacterium | reverse complement strand
CTGCAATCTTAAGACTTTCCTTGTCTGCAGAGATTGAACGAAGATATTACACCGTCATTTTTTGCAGATTTTCCGCTGCCCGTAATAGAGTAAATCGTTTGAGTCGGATAATCTTTTTCAGAGAAATCTCTTCCGTCTCGCCTACAGCCATAACGAATCGTACCGATGACGATTCAAAGGGGCGCAGAGATATTTGGGTTCGCAAGCATACACAAGGAGATATGGGGATAATGTCTCCTGAAAAATCCCCCGTCATTTTAGTATCAAAGGCATTTAAGAACGACGCCATTCCTTGTCTGCTATCCAAAATATTGAACCTTGTAGTTTCAAACTCAAACAGCTGCTCTTCTCCGTTTTCATTAAACAATGTTACGGAAATACTTTTACACTTTTCCCTCTCATCTCTTACTCTTCTGCTTAAAGAAAGGATGTTAACTGAGCTGTCAAATCTTCCTTGAACGAACAAATCAGAAAAGGCGGGATGACTTTCTTCAATATGCGATGCCGTTAATACAGGCTCAAAATAGAACACTATATCCACATCAGTATTGCGATGACTGTCATTTTTTACAGATAGGGTTCGGATTTCACAGTCCGAGTTCGGGACAACTGTAACGGTATATGACGTTTCTATATTTTTCTTCTTTGCCTTATATGAAGCACTCGACATATCAAACACCGTTTTATAGGTGGCTTCTCGGTCAAATACTGGCGCGAAGGTTGCACAAAGGGTACAGTCATCATTTCTGACCGCGGCAAATATACCCTTACAGTCACTATTGTCAAGTCCCGTATTGATGCGATATTTTGTAAGGCGAACATCGCCGTATTCCGTATACCCACACCCGTTGTCCCCAAGAATAATGCTTAAACGGTTATCGCTTATGGCAGTCCAGTTGGGCTTTTTAGAATTTACCCTGGTTATCTCTTTATACCTGCCGTAAACCTTGCCTCGTCTTTGAGAAAAAGACATCTCTCTCATAACTATGGCTGAATCAGATATACGCTCTTCGAGCAGTTCTGAGAAAAAGGCAATATCTCCACTGAAAAATCGGGAAATCATTACATTGTTCTTCAGAAGGTTTACGGCGGCAAGAAAGCTCATAGAAAGATGATGCGCCATATAAGTTTTTATGCTTACAGGGTCTTTTCCAACTCTTAGAGGTGTAGCATCGAGAGCATCGTAAAATCCGTATTTCCCGTACATAGAGTATTTTTCGAGCCTATCAAGGTTTTTAAGAGAGGCTTTGGAATAAAAAGGCAGAGTAAGAAATGAGGAATACGGCGATATTACGTTATCCTTATTCTGACCCTTTTTAAACGCTAACTTCTGTACGCCGAAAGCCTTATATTGATAGTACAGTACCTCATCAAAGAGATAGTATACGCTTTCGGAATTTCCCCAAGGAAGTTTCATATTCCTTGCTCTTTGAGCAAAAAATACACTTTTAAGCATTTGATCATTAAAGGTGTGGCGAGTTACGGGGAGAAATAGAGTTGGCAGATAGTACTCAAACATTGTACCTGTCCAACTCTTAACGTACATTCGGCCCCAATCTTCACAAACAGCTCTGCCAAGATTTTCCCAATGGTTGACGGGAACTATTTGTTTTGCAATACAGTAATATGACGCCAGTAGTGCTTCGCTGGCATATAAATCGTAATGCCCTTCCGTAAAAGTCTCTTTTGTGCTGTCGTATCCAATATAAAACAGACCTATGTCTTTATTGTACATAAAGCCCAGATCCATATCCTGTAAAAGCCTTTCAATCCTGAGGGCCAAAGAGTTACCTTTACGGTCTCCCATATCCAGTAACCCTTTTTTTAAGGCGTCAAAACAAACGGCCAGATTTCCACTGTCCACAAAAGATATAAATAACGGATCCAAGGGGTGCATTGTCTGTATATCGTACCAATTATAGAGATTACCCTTAAATTTCGGCAGCTTTTCTACGGAAGTTATGATTTTTGATAAGAGCGAATACAATTCTTCTTTCTCTATCAAGCCCACGTCGTATCCACCCAACAAAGAAAGCATAACTAAACCGATATTGCTGGGTGAAGTTCTGGTAACAGCAACGCCCAAAGGATCCTCCTGAAAATTATCGGGAGGAAGATAGTTATTTTCGGGAGTAAGAAAATCCACATAGTACCCCCACATATCCTTTAGGTAGCGGTGTATTTTGCCTTCATCTATGAGCGCTTTTTTATTTTCAATCCTTATTGATAAAAGATATGGCAAACATATCCCCATAACCCATAAAATACCGACAATAAGGGTATAAGGTGAAAAGAATAAAACAATGCCCACCAACTGTATAGTAGCATACCTAAAAGCCGTATTTATTTTTAAGCCTTGACTATCGGCATCTGCGGCTGTTACCCACTCCATAAGTCGAGCTTTATCTTTGCGCGCCAGTCTAAAAATACTTCTTACCGTAGCATCTGCTGAATTATAGGCAAATGAAGGTAATAGCATAAGATTGCAGATACAGTAAAAAAGATTTCTGCAAAGCGCAGGAACAGTTTCCGTACCGAATAATACGGAACGAAGATTTGCAGGCTTTCTCATACCTTCTGCAATTGCAACTAAAAACGGAGTAAATATCCCTATGAGAGCTACGGTTCCTATGACGGGATTTATTAACGATAATATAAGGCATATGGCATATATGAAAGGTTGTATACCCCTGATAATATTATCAAAAAGTTTGAATCTTGTCAGGGGTGATAATGGATTTGCGGCTTTCCCATTAACCGAACAGTATTTCTTTAGAAAATATGAATTCTGCACGTCGCCCCGTACCCAGCGATGTCCTCTTTTAAGATAAGAAAATAACGTTGTTGGCATAGAATCAAAAAACACAGTATCCGAAACGTATGCGGTACGAAGATATCCACCCTCTATAATATCATGGCTTAATACGAGATTTTCGGGCAGTTGATTACAGAGCAGGTTATAAAAAAGCTCTATCCTGATTACACCTTTACCCGCAAATATCCCATCGTCATATAAGCTTGAGTAAACAGAAAATGAGGGGTTAGAATACACCTCAGCCCCACCGATACCGCCGAAAATTTTTGTAAAAACGTTTCTCGACCAGGATGAAGCCTTGAGCTCTATTCGAGGAACTGCAATCCCATATCCGCCAGACACGGTAATGCCGTCATCACTTATAACAGGTGAAGAAAACGGATGCTCCAAAACACCCACGAGATTTTTTATACTTCCTGCAGCAGGTTGGGTATCACTGTCAAGAGCCGCAAAATAAACCGCATCATAAACATCTCCGTGAAGAAAGACAAACTCTTCAGAGCTATTTTCTTTGACCGCAGTAATAAAATCGCAAATAGCTCCCCTCTTGCGCTCTTTTCCCTCATAAACTCCCGTTCCCTCATTGTAGGTACGTTTGCGGATTGCGGCGAAGAAAGCTTTTCCATGTTTCTTTTCAAGTTCACAAAGCTTTTCCTTAAGATAATCAATCAACACGGTATCGTTTTCATTGACTTGAGACGTTCCGCTTTTAAAATCAGCTAAAAAGCCGAACATGAACCCATTAAGCTTATTGGTTACCGAAATTTTCTCAACCATCTCCAGTACCCGATCAATACCTTTAATATCATCAATAATGGTAACTGAACAAATTAGTGTTTTAGGCGCACCATCTTTTAGCTCCATACGCGGAACGTAGGAACCCTTTACAATGTATGAGTAGATTAAATCCAAAAGTGCTTTTAGGATAAAATATAAGGGCAAAACAGTTGAAACGGTAACGATAATGCTCTTTGAGAATACGCCCAATACTATTGCGGTTAATATAGGTAAAATTACGCATAAATGCATATAAAAATGCTTTTTTTTACCGTACAACCAATATCCAAAATGACTCTTAGCACCGACCTTATGGACAGATGCCAATACTTTTGACTCTTCAATCACTGCATCTTCCGTTTTGTTAAGGCGTTTGGCCTCATTTTCAATACGGAACCTGTATTCGGATTTTGATTTTCTATCCATTGCAGCGTATACGGGATCAGCGTCAAGCAGTTTTTCAATCTTGCATACTCGTTCAACAAAATCAATAAATCTCTCTTTTCGAAGAACCATGAGGATATCCAACTGCCGATTTATAATCCTCATACTGTCGGTCTTATCCTTTACGGATATATTTTTTGAGATTATTTCAACACAGCACACCTTCATTAAGGGCAAAAATGCTGCCCCTTCCGAAAAAGTAAGATTAGCCTGCTGCCCGATATTAGTAAAAAAAGAATCTAAACTTTCTTTATCGGGCGAAGGATTCCCGTGACGGCAAAAGTTATATATATACTCATATATTATGGGGGGATTATTTTCTGTGGCAGGCAACTCTCTTATCCCTCTGAGATCAGCAAGAGCCTCAACGTAACTTCTTTTTATAAGGTGAAAATTGTCAGAGAGGACAGCCGCATATCCGTTTTCATCTTTATCTATTTCACGAAGGACAGCTTTAAAACACCCATGAATTTTAAAAATAAATCTTTTTAGTGATATTGATCTCACATCTGACTTATTATGGATAAACATATATACAAACCTGCCTTAACAAAAAAATAAGGGTCGGAACATTGTCCCGAATCCCTTATATTTTGTCCTATCAAAGGCAGATTATTCCGTTTTTAAACGCTTATCCTTGCCGGGTCCGCTTTATATGACTGAAAATAGCCCGTACGAGAATATTGACTACAGCTATGGCGGAAGCTATGGCACAAGCAATAAAGATTGTCTCTGCGCCCTGCTTTATAAAGCCCAAAAAGTCATTATTAATGAGTTTCAATATGGTGTTATACAGACCTACGCCGGGAACTAACGCAACTATACCCGGCAAAATAAAAATTATGGCAGGCATTTTAAACTTTCGCGCAAGAAGCTCACTGTAAACAGCTATAAATACAGATGCGGCAAAAACTGCAAAATACAGTTGATCTGAGAAATAATAGATCAAATCAAAAAGCATATAGGCAAAACCGCCCAATATGGATGAAACAATTATAGATCTTTTCGGAACGTTTATTATAAGAGCGAACCCAAAGGCTCCTACTATGCCAAAAATAAAATCTATCAAAACAAATCTGAGTATAAGCTCTGTCATTGGAGTATAACACCTCCGTTAGCGGTAAATATAAGCATTACTATACCTGCACCCACGGCGATGCATCCACCCGTCAGCAGGGCCTCCATGAGTCTTGCTGACCCCGATACGAGGTCGCCGTTCATAATATCCCTGATACAGTTGGTAAGGGCTACACCGGGCAGCAAGGGCATTATTACACCTATAATTATACTACTTATGGCCAAATCGGGTATAAGCAAGGACGACAAGAGAGACACGCCTGCGGCAACAAAACCGCCCGTAAAGCTTGTAAAAAAAGAATGTAATCCAAAAGAATTATATACATTACTGATAACCTGCATAACCATACCTGTGCAGAATGCAATGATCAGTTCCTTCCATCCGCCGCCAAAAACACCGCAAAATCCCGCGGCGCAAAGCGCAAAACCAAGCACGGAAATAATTTTGTTACGTTCAGGTTTACCTTTAAGCTGATTTAATTGCTCCAAAGCACCTTTTGCAGTTAAGCCCCCGCTTGCAAGGCGGTGAGAGATATCGTTAATACAATTAACTTTATCCAAATCAACCCTACGTTTACTGATTCTTACAACTGAGGTCTCGGCCACACCGTCAACGATTAAGGTAAAAAAGCAAGCGGTGGGCATAGCCATTACAGATACGTCCTCATAACCGCAGGAACGACAGACGGCCATAATTGTTTCCTCGGCACGGTAAGTTTCACCGCCGTTTTCGAGAATCATAAGGGCGCAACGCTTTGCTAATTCTATTACGTTTTCAATAGAGTTTTCGTTCATAGTAATCCTCGCTTATTTGACGTATACCACGGGAATAAGCTCCGAAGAGCACTTTTGTGCAAGTTTTGCAAGACCTGCAAAATCATCCGCCTTTTCGTCGTATACTATATCGAAGGAATAGGTTAACCTTTCAGCTCCGCCGGTTACAGAGCTTTTCAGATCAGTATTATCAACCAGCAAGAAATAAACCTCTCCCTTATTGGAAGTGAAATCCTTTGAATTATAGCCGAAATTATGACTTCCAAAAGAAACCAGCGGAGTATCTCTCGCAATTAAAACAGTTTTAATATAAGGATATGAAATCCAGCCGTCAAAAGGTATATTATCAAGAACAGAGCCGTAAATAATGCTTCTTGAAGGATCGAAAACCAATCCTCCCGATGAGGTAATGGGAAATCCGTTTGACATATTCAGGGATACCTTTGCATAAACAGCGGCAGGATTCTTAGGCTGTTTCTGTTCAATAATAATCTTTACGTTTACTCTCGGCTCCTCTTTCCAAACGGTCATTATTCTTGTTCCGGAGCCGATAACGTCACTTTCAAAGGACTGTACAACCGTTGCATAGGTATCGTATTCGGAAGTAAGTGCCAGGCTGTATTCACAACCGTCAGAGTCAACTGAACCGTCATCACGTGGACAAACGGATATAACGTCACAAAGTCCCGAGGTGGTCAAGACACTTCCGTCCTTATATCTGAACTTAAGCGGCCATCCATTCATATCTGTTTCCGTTTCAGGCATATCCACGTACGCGCTTTCGGGTGAGGCAAGAGTCATCAGAGTATAGTATCTATACGATCTTGCGGGAACGTTTGCCCAAAAAGAAGCAACATTGTTTCCACTTTCAGCTTTTCTGACGTTGAGGGACTGTATTGCCAATGTGTCTCTTTCCATAACAGAGACAAAATCACCTTTCAAAGCCTTTTCGGGGAATTCAATCAAACCGGATAACGTACAGTCTGTGGGGTTATAGACATATATACCTTCTTTATCGTAATCAATACTGCTTTTTATTTTTTCAGAAAGAAGATATTCTGCCCGAGCCAAAGCTCTGTAAACAGGAGCGGCCTTTGCGGTGGCAAAAGATATAGAATCTTCGCTATTGCCCTCTACGTTGTGCTCGTAAAAAGAGGCCACGTCTCTCATAATCAGTTCCCTGGTCTTTTCCTCACCAAAGCACTGTCCTTTTATCCGCTTTATCTGATTGTATGTTCTTGCAGTTTTTCTTGCCGCAGAAACCTCAAGAGGCATTGACATATACTTACGGGCAAAAGAGTCGGGCCATTGACCGCTGAAAGTAGGGATAGCAGAGGCTGCGGCCTCTATTTCCATCTCTCGGAAGGCAGAACCTGCTGTGGAAATACACAGTGCAGGACGAAATTCCATTTCATTCCAAAGTCTTACAAACTCTACCGTATCTTCTATGGGCAACTCATTAAAACCTCTTACCCTACCGCTTAAAGATACGGGAAGGATAGAGAACTGGTATTCCCCGCCATTTTCAAGCTTATCTACGTATTCGGACAACCTTACGTAACATTCGGCAACAAACCGCTTTTTACGTTCTACGTCATCATCGTCAAAATTGAATATTCGGCAACCGTCAGAAATATTACAATAAGTATCCGAGCTTTTTATATACTGTTCTTCAAGAGGATATCCAAGCATCATCTCTGAAAAGCTGCCCATAGATCCGTTCTGAAAGGCCAAAACACGGGAAGAAGCCGTAAGTTTCCAGTTAAAAGCAAAGGGATAGGGACGCAAGAAATTGCCGTTAGGGGTAGGGATAGACCATACGTATCTAACACCTCGGGATTTTAACCTATTAATTGCAGCTGCAGAGATTCCGTCAACACCCGATTGAATTACGGTTCTAATCTTCAAACCGTCAAATATCTCATCAGGCATCCAATTAGTTACCTTATTGACCTCTTCTTCCGAAATCGCAGCTGTCATATTATAAGGCAGACCGCACACCTCAAGATGTCCGTTTTCAATACTCTCAATAAGTTTTCTTCTGTTGTCGGGAGAAGCATCGCTCCACCACTCCATAAGAGGGGCTGAAGCCTCAATCGTCCAGCAAAACTGTTCTCCCTTGGGATTTGTTTTATATTTATCAATAAGCTCTATGGCTTTGTTTATTATTTTCTTATTAATGACGGATGCTACCGTAGGATGATCCACACCGTTCATATCATAATGGGAATGACAAATTATATTAATCTTCTTAATTCTC
>JAZSCR010000132.1:0-15685 GCA_045530715.1 Eubacteriales bacterium | reverse complement strand
AACCTGCTCGTCGGAAAGCGCAACTCTGCCCTTTGCCTTGCCGGTGGGGTCGCCGATCTTACCGGTAAAGTCACCGATAACGATAACGACCTTGTGGCCGAGGTCCTGCATCTGCTTTATCTTTCTGATAACTACTGCGTGGCCGATATGAATATCGGGGGCAGAGGGGTCAAGACCCAGTTTTATAATAAGAGGCTTGTCCTCTTTTACGGATTTTTCAAGCTTTGCTTTGAGTTCCTCTTCATTAACCAGAGAGAGGACGCCTTTGCAGATAATCTTGTATTGTTCTGCTGCTGAAATCATAATATTTCCCTCCATACCACCGTTTACGGCGGTGAATGTTATAATTTACTAATCTTACACTACATTATACTACATAAATCAGCCCTTGTCAATGAAAAGCTTATGAATTTTTAAGAAAAGAGGGGCTTTTTTAGTAAAAAACCTTATTCTACTTGCAATAGGGTGTGAAATATGATATACTTAGAGCAGTTTAAAATAGGAGCGTTGATTTATGAAGCTTATAATAATCCGTCACGGTGAATCCGAAGCCGACCTTCTTGACGTTTTTGAGGGCAAGGCTGACTTCAATCTTACCGAAAAAGGCCACCTTCAGGCAGAGGCTATGGCCGAAGTGGTATCAAAAAGATATAAGATAGACCGTCTGTATTGCAGTTCTCTCAAAAGAGCCTACCAGACAGCCATGCACCTCAGCGAGAAAATAGGAATAGAGCCCGAGCAGAAGGATATGCTCAGGGAGTTTAATAACGGCCTTCTTGCAGGTATGGATAAAAAGCTGGGCAGAGAAATGTATCCTGCCGTGGACGTTCCCCCTCATACATCCGTTTACGAGCAGGAATCCGCCCTTGAGTACAGATTCAGGGCAGAGTATATTCTTTCCGAAATACTGTCGGAAAACCCCATGGATTCCACCGTTGCCATAGTTTCTCACGGGGGCTTTATCGGCCGCCTTTACAGAGCTTTTCTCCGCCTGCCCGAAAACGCGGGAATTATGTTCCCCACGGGCTTTACCGCCTTCCACGAGTGGACGGTCACAGAGAAGAAAAGAGTGGTAAACTACGCAAATCTTCAGGAACATATAAAGGGAATCGAATAATATGAAGACTCTGTATATATCGGACCTTGACGGTACGCTGCTCAATGCAGATGCCGAGCTTTCTCCCTATACCAGAGAGGTTATAAAAGCCTTTACCTCAAGGGGCGGATATTTTACCGCTGCAACTGCCAGGACCAGAGAAACGGTGAGGTTTATACTTGCCGATTCGGGAATAAACGTTCCCGCCGTGGTTATGAACGGAGTTATGTGCTATGACCTGGGTAAAGACGAACTTATCATGGCCAATTATATCTCTCCCTCTGCTGCTTCGGTTATTGCCGATGTGGAGGACAGATACGGTCTTTCGGGCTTTTTGTACCGTTTGAAGGAGGGCCGTCTTGTGATTTCTTACAAGCGTCTTGAAAGCAAAACCTCTCAGGCTTTTGTTGAGGAAAGGGTAAGAAAATATAATAAAAAATTCACCAAGGTGGAGGATTTTGCCACCGAGGACGTAGTATCTTTTTGCGCTGCCGAGCCTCGTGAAATTCTTGACCCTGCGGCGGAAATGCTCAAAAAATGCCATGACCTTACGGTATCTTATCACCGTGACGTATACGATACGGGACTTTGGTATCTTGACGTCTGCGCAAAGGGTGTTTCAAAGAAATCTGCAGTTGAAGTATTGCGTGAAAAATACGGCTTTGATAGGGTTGTGGCCTTTGGTGACAACCATAACGACCTGCCGCTTTTTGAGGCCGCAGACGAGTGCTACGCCGTTGGAAACGCGGTAGAAAGCCTTAAATCCGTTGCCACGGGTGTAATAGGGGAGAACACCAAGGACGGCGTTGCAAAATGGATAGAAAAGAATCTTTTATAGGGAGATGTGGGAGTGAAAAAAGTAATTTCTGTTTTATCTGTTAGTCTGTTTTATCTCCTTACTGCCGCCTGTATAGGTGCATACGTTTTCTTTTCTCTCAGCGTTGACAGACTTACTCCCATAGCACGGGTTTTGCTTTTATTCGGAGTGGCTTTGTTTCTTTACTTTGGAAGTCTGATTTTTGCAAAGGTTCTTCGCCCACAGGACGGAAAATTTATTATGGAAATGACCTTTTGGGCAATCTTCGGCCTCTATCTGGTCTTGTTGATAAATTTCACTCTCCTTGACGGGTATTACGGAAGAGGAAATTACATCCTGATATTCTTCGCTCCAGAAGAAATGACGGGGATGTATACCTCAACCTCCATCAATCTCATACCCTTTAAAAATATATTTGGCTTCATAGGCAGCTTTTTGGAGGGGGAACTAAGCTCAAGATTTTTTTATAGAAATATCCTTGGCAATATCGCCGCTTTTATGCCCTTTGCCCTTTTCGTTCCGTTACTTATGAAAAGATTTTCAAAACTCCTGTCTTTTTCTTTATTTACGGCTGGATGTATAGTTGTTGTAGAGGTTACGCAGATAATGCTTGTTACTGGATTTTGCGATATTGACGACCTCATTCTCAATCTTGGCGGTGCGTGTATTATGTACGGGATTTTGCATATTCCTTTTGTTCGTAGAATTGTTGCGAAGGTAACAATATTAATGTATTAGATGATGAAAAAATAAGGGATTTAATAATGAAATTAGTAAATATGAGCATGTCGATTTTTTATAATCCTTTCGTAATGTTTTTGTTTATAATTTTAGCGAAGTGGATAATTGATGAAATTTTATACAGAAAGACATCATATTATAAAGCCACGGGATTTTCCTGGCTTAGTGTACGTTTTAATACTGGACGGTATGGCGAATATTTAATTTATAAACATTTAAAGGGTTTCGAGAAAAATGAAGGTAAGTTCCTTTTTAATCTATATGTTCCCAAACAAAATGGTGGAACAACAGAAATAGATGTTGTACTAATTTGTACGCAAGGGGTTTTTGTGTTTGAAAGCAAAAATTATAGCGGCTGGATTTTTGGTAGAGATGATCAACGCTACTGGACGCAAACGCTACCTAGAGGAAGAGGGCGATCTTCTAATAAAGAACGGTTTTATAATCCCGTAATGCAAAATAAAGCACATGTTAAACACTTGAAAAACTATATTGATAGAGAGGTACCAATACATTCCATCATTGCTTTTTCTAATAGATGCGTATTTAAAAACGTTACAATTGCAGATCCTAACGTTACAATTATTAAGAGGTATAATATTTCTGCAACGGTGACTAATATTTGTAATGAATTACCAGATAGTTTACGAGAAAATGATATAAAATTGCTTTATGAACGACTCTATCCTCTTTCTCAATATGATGAGGAAATAGCATTAAGTCATGTTGCAAACATAAGGAATAAAACATCGCATAATACTCGCAAAAAAACCTCATACAAGGTGACCAACCCGCAAATGCATATAGGAGAGACTGTTAGCGATATGAATCAAGAAGAGAATATTGTAACTCCTCGAACCGCGGCTCCGCAAAAATGTCCAAAGTGTGGATCCATGCTTGTGATAAGAGTCGCAAAAAAAGGGGCAAAGGCGGGGAATAAATTTTATGGGTGTTCTACATATCCAAAATGTTCGTACATTCAAAATATTGATTGAAAAGAGCAATAAATCTTCTAACATAAATAAAAAAGCCGCTCATATGAGCGGCTTTTTTTTGGAGCGGGTGATGGGAATCGAACCCACGCGACCAGCTTGGAAGGCTGGGGTTCTACCATTGAACTACACCCGCATATTCCGTTTTTAAAACGCTAATATTATAATATATTTTTTCTTGTTTGTCAAGTACAGAGTAAATATGTAACAATATTTTCATAAATCTCTGATATAATCGATATATACTTTACAAAAGGAGGTGTCGGGATGAGAAATATAAGATCACGAGCCCGTAAAAGGAATAGAAATTACGGCTTTAAATTGTTTATTGCTATAGTTCTTTTCGTATTCGTTTTAGCTCTCACCGTCCTTTTGGTAATGCATATGAACGGGCATTTTACACCTCCTGTGGATCCTATTCCCGACAGTGGAATTGTGGACGGCGATATGGTTCCCGATACGCCCTCCGACGGCGAAGTGGACGAGCCCTCACAGCCCCAATATCCTGTCGAAGAGCCTATTTACGAGCCTCTTTACGGGGAGCAGTATTCCACCTTCCGTCTGCCGAGAAAAACCGAAGAATTTGCTTTTGTTGAAAAGATAATAGAAATTGCCCTTTCGGAGCCCAAAGAGCCCGAAGATGAGAAAGGCGTTACCAAGTACGGAACCTATTTCGGTACCCCTACATGGGAGTGGTGTACGGAGTTTGCCGTATGGTGTATTTTACAGGCCCAGGAGAGTACCGGAGTTGAGTATCTTAAAGTACACTATCCCTTTGAGGACTGGTCGGGCGGTTGTGTGCAATGGTATAAGGAAAAAGGACTTTTCTTTAAAAAAGGCACCTACGTTCCCCGCAGGGGAGATATGATATTTTTCGATTACGACTACGACGGCAGTACCGATCACACCGGTTTAGTAATGGGGATCGAATACGATGAGACCGAGGATAAACTTTACGTTCTTACGGTAGAGGGAAATCTCCCCGAAGACTATCCCGTAGGCACCATAAAAGAACGCAGACTTGCCATTGACTGGAAGAAGATATACGGCTACGGAACCTTCCTTTTTAGCGAGTAGGGATTAAAATGGCTCGTACTCCAAAAGTCTTTTTTGAGCCTGAGTATTTCCTGTTATTGCCTCGCAAATAAGCTTTGAGGCAAGTATTGCGCCCACAATTCCGTTTCTTCCCGCGGCGTATATTCTGTACATGTCGCCCTCTTCCGACACTCTTCCCATATAGGGCAATCCATCGGCAGAATAGGAGTAGACCCTCTCGTAGAATTTTTCAGGTTCGCTTCCTTTTTCGGGGTCCTTTGACGGAATACCGAAAAACATTTTATCCGAGGCCGCCTGAAGTCTGCTGAAACTGAATTCGGCTGACAGATTGCCGAATATGCGTTTGTTTGAAAATCCCTCAAGATATATCCTGTCATCTTCGGTGGTGCAGGCAATGAGGGGAGAAGTTCCGAAAGATTTCAATACGCACCTGTTTTTCCAGCCGAAAAAGTCGGATTTGGGTGCGGATACCGCAGAGTAGATCACGGCATTTTTGAGTAACCCCGTTTTTTGATACAGCCCTCTGCAATCAATAACCGTTTTTGCTCGGATAATGGCTTTTTTATCGCCTACCGTTGCGGAAAATCCCCCTGCGGTACGCAATAGCTCCGTTATGGGACTGTATTCAAATATTTCCGTACCCTTTATTGACAGATACCCTGCCAGATTTTCGCAAAACTTAGGAACGTTTATTTCTGCCGCGCCAGTTCCGTGATATATGCCTCCCTCACACCTAAAGGAGAACATTTCCTCGCAGTCGGCGCGTAACAGCTTTTCGCAAGGGAATCCCGAGTATTTTCGTAATCGGTATTCTTCGTTTAAGGCGTCTTCGTCAGCAGAAGATTTTATGAAAAGAAAAGAATCCCTTATCTTGAATCCGCATCCGTCACCTGTGTCAGAAACTATCTCTTTTATATCCTCAAGGGTATTGGAAAACTCCGAAAATGTGCGGCTCGCTTCGTCGTGGCCGTATTTTCTTACAAGGGAGCTCATGGACAGGTCTGCGTAAGGCAGTAGGTAGGGGGGCGCAAAGGCTGTGCTGCATCCGCCTATCCCGTTCATTTCACAAACCACGGGAGACATTCCTTTTTGAGCAAGTCTGTAGGCGCATAGGAGTCCTGCGACACCGCCTCCTATAATCAGGATTTCGGTATTAATATCATTTTCAAGGGATGGAAATGTTACGCTTCCAGTCTTGCGAAAGGGTGATAAGCCCCGCCCGCAAAGAGGAGATTTTTCAATAGACGTTTCTTTTGTCATAAGGTCAGTTCCTTTTGTGTTTTATGATATGATTATGCTCCCATTTTTTGGAGATTATTCGGAAAGAGGAAATATATGAATAAGTATTTTCGCATAATTTTGATTTTTACCTTTATTTTGGCCATAACCGTAATTATTTGTGGCTGTGAGGGGAAGACTTCAAAGTTTACCTCCTATGCTCTTTACAACGAAACATCTAACCCTACTCCCTATATGCTTTCAGACGGCAAGACTGCGGGTGTATATATCAATCCCACCAAGGCTTTTTGCGGTTTTGAGGTGACCCTTACCACCGTGGCCCAGTCTGAAAACAAGGTTACCCTTTGCGTATATAAGTACGACATTGACTACCAGACTTCCTTAAGCCGTTCTCCCGTGGCTTACGGCGTTTTTACCGACGTTGAAGCAGGGGAAAAACTCTATTTACAGTTTGAAGATCTGTCTGCGGGACGGTATATACTCACCGTTTCCTCTACGGGGTCGGATATAGGTATTTACAGACACGCGTCAATCCCTTCCGTTGAATCAAAGGCCCATTTTTATTACCATTTTCTTAAGCTTGAATCGGGTGCGTTTCCCTTTACCGTAACCTTCCGTACCTCTAACGTTAAAGGCCTTGAAGCCGCCGACGTTCTTGCTGTTCCCGATTATTCTTGGATTACTGACGGTGATGCTTCCGAAAACGAAGAATTAGGGGATTAAAAGTTGACACTTTTCTGTGAAATAATCCGTCTTTTCTCTTATAAGGGGTTGACATATTCCCTATAATAAAATATAATATAAGTTAGAGAATTTTTATTTAAGGCAGGTGACCGTTTATGGTATTTAATACAGACAGTATGGACGGTCTCCGTGTAGTTACTCACTCCGAGAGTGAAACGAACTCCTTGGGGCGTGACCTTGCAAAATGTCTTAAGGACATTTCTGCTTCCCGGAGCACTCCCTTTTACGTCAGCATGACCGGAGAGATGGGCTGTGGAAAGACCGCCTTTGTAAAAGGAGTTCTTGCAGGGCTGGGTTATGGCGGTAACGTTACAAGTCCCACCTTTGCTCTTTGTAACAGATACGACTGTGACCTTACGGTTTATCATATGGATCTTTACCGTATAGGCGACGAGGACGAGCTATTTGCCGCGGGACTTCTTGATAACGATGAGGCCGATGCCGTATTTGCCGAATGGGCAGAGATTGCAGACGGCAGCATGCCCTTCGAACTGTTTATCCGCTTTTCTTACGGCGAGAGCGTTGAAGAAAGAATAATTGAATTTTCAAAAGGCTGATATGTGTAATAACTTGATTGATAAAACGGTATTGGCGCTTGATTGCGCCTCAAAAACCTGTTCGGTGGCAGTTGCTAAGGGTGGACGAGTCCTTTGCTCTGTTGATACCGACACAATGAAAACTCACTCCTTGACCCTGCTTCCTTCCGTAAAATATGCCCTTGAACTTTCGGGCTTGACAATGGATGACGTTGAAGCTATTGCCGTAACTGCAGGCCCCGGCTCCTTTACGGGACTTAAGATTGGCGTTACTACGGCCAAGGGCTTGGCTTTCCCAAAAGACCTTCCCTGTGCGGCGGTTTCTTCCATGTCCTCTCTTGCTTACGGCTGTACCGGTTTTGACGGGATAGTTTGTGCATCCTTTGACGCAAGAAGAAATATGCTCTATAACGCTATGTTCCGAGTTTGGGGCGGCAGGGTAGAGCGCCTTTGCGGGGATAGACAGTCCTCAGCAGAAGAGGTTGCTGCGGAGGTTTTGTCAACTGCATCAGACCTTGGGTGCAAGGTAATGCTTGTGGGTGACGGAAGTGACGTTCTGGCATCTTTTCTTGAAGAGAGCGGGCTTTCCTTTGTTTCCGACGGCAGAGGAGTCAAAGCCGCCGATATAATAAGCGCCGTCAATGCGGGTGATTATACCTGTTACAGCTCGGCAACCCTTGTTCCCGAGTATCTTCGTCCTTCTCAGGCGGAAAGGGAACGCAACGAAAGGCTTTCAAAGCAAAATTGAAATATAAATTAAACCATATATAAGGAGAATTTACCATGATTGCAATCGGTTCCGACCACGCAGGTCTTGACGTTAAGAACCTGCTCAGAGATTATCTTATCGAACAGGGCTATGAAGTAAAGGACGTAGGTACCTATACCCACGATTCCTGTGACTATCCCGTTTTTGCACACAAGGTATGTGACTGCATTACTTCCGGAGAATGTGACAAGGGCATCCTTGTTTGCGGTACCGGTATAGGTATGTCCATGGCAGCAAACAAGAAGAAGGGTATTCGTGCCGCAGTTTGTAACGACGGCTTCTCCACCGAATTTACCAGAAGACATAACGATGCAAACGTTCTTTGTATAGGCGCCAGAGTTATCGGCCTTGAAAGAGCAAAGAGACTTTGCGAAATATTCATTAACACCGGTTTTGACGGCGCTCAGCATCAGCGCAGAATCGAAATGTACGAATAATAATCGGTTTTTACCGTAAACACTTGAAAAATAAGAATAAAACAAGTCGCCAAAGGGCAAGAAGGAGAAAATATTATGTCTAAGGATCTTAAAGTTCAGATTACCAACCATCCCCTTATACAGCACAAGGTCACCATTATGAGAAAGACCGACACCGGCTCCAAGGAATTCAGAGAGTTGGCAAGTGAGATCGGTATGCTTATGTGTTATGAGTTTACCCGCGACCTTCCCGTTGAGGCTGTAGAAATAGAAACTCCTATCTGCAAAACCGTTCAGAACGTTATCGCAGGTAAGAAGTTTGCCATAGTCCCCATTCTTCGTGCAGGTCTTGGCATGGTGGACGGTATCCTTCAGCTCGTTCCCGCTGCAAAGGTTGGTCATATCGGCCTTTACAGAGATCCCGAAACTCTTCAGCCCGTTGAATACTACTGCAAGCTTCCCACCGATATTGCAGAAAGAGAAGTTATCGTGGTTGACCCCATGCTTGCTACCGGCGGTTCTGCCATTGCTGCTATCTCCTTCCTTAAGGCAAGAGGTGTTAAGCATATAAAGAGCGTTCATCTTATTGCTGCTCCTGAAGGTATTGAAAAGCTCAACGAAGCTCACCCCGACGTTGACGTATACTGTGCGGCACTTGACGAAAAGCTTAACGACCACGGCTACATAGTTCCCGGCCTCGGCGATGCCGGAGATAGGATATTTGGCACCAAGTAATGAGTACAGACAGCGGTAATATAGTATACGGGCGCAATCCCGTTACGGAGGCCCTCAAAAGCGGCCGTACCATTGATAAAATATACGTTCAGCGCGGCGAACGCACAGGCTCTCTTATAGCCCTTATAGCAAAGGCCAAGGAGAAGAGGGTTCCCGTTATTGAAGCCGATAAGCAGAAGCTTGAGGTTATGTGTGGGGATTCCCATCATCAGGGCGTTGTTGCGTTGATTACGGATTTCGTATATAGCGAGCCTTCCGATATGCTTGCTTTGGCAGAGGAAAGAGGGGAGAAGCCCTTTATCCTTATCCTTGACGGAGTTACCGACCCCCATAATCTGGGTGCTATAATCCGTACGGCCAATGCTTGCGGAGTTCACGGTATAATCCTCCCCAAGCGTAATAGCTGCGGCCTTACCTCCACTGTTTTTAAGTCTGCCGCAGGGGCTTGTGAATATATGAAGATAGCCCGCGTTGTCAATATTGCCGAAACTATAAACAGGCTTAAGGAACAAAACGTATGGGTGTATTCTGCCGAGGGAGCTTCTCCCAAAGCCACTGATATCTATGCCACCGATTTTTCCGGCGGTGTAGCTCTTGTTCTCGGTGACGAAGGCAAAGGTATATCCCGTCTTGTTCTTGACGACAGTGATTTCCACGTAAAAATTCCCATGCTGGGACAGATAAACTCCCTTAACGTATCTGTTGCCGGCGGTGTAATTATGTACGAGATTCTCAGACAAAGGAGGGGTTGATCGGTGTTTATCGAAGAGATCAAGGCTCAGTACGAAGTAGCCTTTGAAACAAAGGAGCGAATAACCTTCGAGACCCTCGTTACCGCTTTCGCCGCGGTGCTTATGACCGTGCTGGTTCTCATATCTCTTCCCACCACGGCTCTTTCCATTTGCTCCATAGTCCTTTCGGGCGTAGTGTACTTCTTTTGCAGGAGAGAATTTAACGACGCTATTATTTCTCTTTTCCAGAAGCAGCCGTCAAACGATACCTTTAACGTTGCCGCCCTGCTTATAAACGTGATACACTCCTTTGCCCTTATATTTGCTCATTCCGTAAACGCTTCCTTCTTTGCTCCCGTAATATTCTTCTCAGTTACTGCCTCTATGGGTATGAAACTTGTCTTCGTTAATGAGATACTTAAGAATCTGGAGCTTGCGGCAAATAACGTCGTCCATATAGTGGAGGTTGGAAGGGCAAGCCTTGCAAAGCGGTACATAGAGCGTGTTTGTACCGTAAACCCCATAGTAAGATTTCCTGATATGGTGGGAATAACCTATTCCGAGGACCCCTCTGAGGATAAAAACCGTTCTTTCGTTCCCATCATATTGATTTCCGCTTTTATAGCATCCTTTATACCTCTGTTCTTTCACGGGGTCAATATGCTCTTCACCTCAATGGGCGCCCTTTTTGCTGTGGCTGCCGCATTTACGGGAGAAATGACCTTCGTTTTACCCTATCTCGTAGTCCAGTATAAGCTCAGACGTCTGGGAAGTCTTCTTTTCGGATATCATTCTCTTACGGAGCTTAAAAACATAGATACCATAATGGTTAAGGACACAGAGATGTTTCCCGAAGAGGGCATTTGGATAGACAAGCTTAAGCTTACCTCTCTTCCCAACGCAGCTTCTGCCGTAGAGTTTACAGCATCAATCCTTAACGCAGTAAACGCCCCCGAAAGCAAGGCCTTTATGGGCTTTATAGGTTTTGATAAAAAATATCTGCCTACTCCCGATTCCATCCGAGTGGTCAACGGTTACGGCGTTGTCGCTCAGTTTGGAGAGAAACTGGTTCTTCTCGGCAACCGAGGCCTTCTTCTCTCATATAACGTTATTCCTTATCCCCAGGAAAAGGAAGCTACCTTTGCAACGGGCGGTAGTTTGATGTATTGCGCCGTTGACGGGGAACTTGCAGCAAGCTATCTCGTTACCTACGAGTGTGACCCCTCAATGAAAAAGTCTGCGGAAAATATTGCGGGCGAATTTAATATTATCGTCGATACCGACGACTGCAATATAACCGAACCTATGGTAAGAAAGCATTACGATATGCAGAACGCCACGGTTATCGTTCCCGACGAGAGCGAAATGCAGAGCATAAAGAGAATGCAGGAAAGAATGGAAAACTCCGACTCCCCCTGTATGCTCTCTTCCAAACGTGCCATCGGTATTCTCGAATCGGTGCGTCATGCGAAAAATCTTTCTTTTATCATTGATTATTCTATACTCACTTATCAAATAGGAATAATTCTCGGTATGGTATTTACCCTTGCCGCTTTGATTCTGGCTCCCACCCTCGTCAACTCGCTGTGGGTGTTCCTGTATAACATTCTCTGGACTCTTCCCATAATAATTCTTTCCCTGGTGAAGAGCGGAACTGCGAAATAAACAAGTTATTTATTTATGAAATGGAGTTATATATATGTCCGGACATTCCAAATGGAAAAACATTATGCACAAAAAGGCCAAGACCGACTCTCAGAAGGCCGCAATCTTCACTAAGATAGGCAGAGAAATCACTATGGCCGTTAAGGACGGCGGTCCCGATCCCGAGACCAACGCAAAACTTAAGGATATAATTGCAAAAGCAAAGTCCAACAACGTACCTAACGAAAACATCGAAAGAGTTATAAAAAAGGCTTCCTCCGCTGGTGACGAAAGTAACTACGAAGCTATTACCTACGAGGGTTACGGCCCCAAGGGTATTGCCGTTATCGTAGAAACTCTTACCGATAACAGAAACAGAACCGCAGGCGACGTAAGACATTACTTCGATAAATACGGCGGAAATCTCGGTCAGACCGGTTCCGTATCCTGGCAGTTTGCTAAAAAGGGCGTTATCGTTATATCCAAAGAGGATTATGACGAAGAAAAGCTTATGGAAGACCTTATGGAAGTGTCCGTTGAGGATTACACCGCTGAGGGCGACGTTTACGAAATATACACCAGCCCCGACGACTTCCATTCCGTTAGTGAAGGTCTTACCGCACTTAACTATGAGTTTGTATCCGCTCAGGTAGAACAGGTTCCCTCCAACTATATCACTCTTACCGAAGAGGATGATATTAAAAATATGCAGAAAATGCTCGATATCATGGAAGAGAATGATGATATACAGAGCGTTTGGCACAACTGGGACGAAGCCTGATGGTGGCTTTCGGTCTGATTTGTCGTTAACGGTGCTCGACAACCACATAGGTTGCCATCGCCCCGTTGCCTAAAATCAGTCTCGAAATCCACTCATCAGTATGATGGCTTTTGTTTGATTTGTAGTTGATAATATTTTGCAAACCCGTATCTCAATAAAGAAAGGAAGAGAGAATGTGGGCTTTGAAGAGACCCTTAAAAAGCTTAGAAAAGAAAAGAATTTGTCTTTGCGTGACGCTGCGGCGGAAATCGGTATAAGCCACACCTATCTGGCTGCCCTTGAAAAGGGCCGAGATCCTCGCACGGGGAACCCCATAGTTCCTTCTCAGCAGATACTTATCAACATCTGTAACCTTTACGGTATTGAATACACAAAAGCCTTTACCTATTTCAGTCTGTATAAAGAGCAGGACATATACGACTTTATGGGGCATCAGCTCAATGTGTTGAGGAAGACCGACCCCCAAAGGTTCAAGTCCGTTCTTGAAATAATATACTCAGAATAATAAAAGAGGTTGTCGCTTTTTATTGCGGCAACCTCCGAAGTATATATATCGGGCAGTTAAAAGTACTTTTTTATCTGTTCTAAGGCCGATTTTTCAAGCCTTGACACCTGTGCTTGAGATATTCCGATATGCCCTGCAACCTCCATCTGGGTCTTTCCCGAAAAGAAACGGAGGGAAAGAATTCTCTTTTCTCTGGGCGATAGGTGAGCGATAGCTTGTTTTAAAGCTATTTCGTCTATCCAGGATTCGTCGGTGTTTCCCTTGTCCGTTATCTGATCCATAACGAATAGGGAGTCCGAGTCGTCGTTGTATATGGGGTCAAAAAGGGATACGGGCTCGGTGATTGCATCCAGAGCTACAACTATTTCCTCTCTCGGAATATCCATATCCTTTGATATTTCTTCCACGGTAGGATCTCGGTTAAGGTCGTTTCTTAACTTTTCCCGTGAACTCAGCGCCCGATATGCCAGGTCTCTCATGGATCGGCTCACCCTTATGGGGTTATTATCCCTAAGGTATCGCCTTATTTCTCCTATTATCATGGGAACGGCGTAGGTCGAAAATTTTACGTCCTGAGATGTATCGAAGTTATCTATTGATTTTATCAGTCCTATACATCCGATCTGAAACAGATCGTCGGGGTTTTCACCTCGTTGTGCAAATCTCTGTACCACGCTCAGCACAAGCTTCAGATTTCCGTTTATAAATTCTTCTCTGGCTTTTTCATCCCCCTCTTTTGCCAACTTGAGCAACCTTGATTTTTCCTCTCCGGTAAGCACCTTTAATTCTGAGGTGTTCACTCCGCAGATGGTGACTCTCTGCATAAAGCCTCCTCGATGGAATGATTTTGTTTTCATTATCCCCAAGGGGCAGTTGGTATATTCTAAAGCCGATTTTATTTCACAAAGAAAGGAGTAAAATATGAAAAAGGTTCGTCTTCTTTTGGGTCGTACAGGTTCCGGAAAAAGTTACCGCTTAGCCAGAGAGATAATTTCTCTTATTGACGGCGGATACGGTAAGACTGTTTATATCCTCGTTCCCGACCAGTACACCATGACCAGCGAAAAATCTTATATTGATCTCCTAGGTGAAAGACGGTTTTCACAAGTCAGAGTAATGTCTGTTAAGCGACTTTGCCGTCATGTTCTTTCCGCATACGGAGAATATTCTGCTAACCGTCTTTCCCAGGGCGGGAGAATGGCTCTCTGTGCAAAGGCCTTAAAGACGGCTTCGGTACATTTTAAATATTATCCTACCGATTATTTTGATATGAGCTTTGTCAAGCATCTTGTCAAGACCTTTTCTTCTTTTGCCGTGGCAGGTATAAGCCCTGTTGCCCTTTTGCAGGCTGCAGCGGTGGAAAAAAACGACAGACTATGTGATATTGCCCGCATTTATATGCAGTATCATCTCTTTACCGAAGAGGGACTTTTTGATACTGACGACTGTCAAAAGCTGTGCGAATGTCTTGACCTTCACGACTTTTTTGCATCCGAATACGTTTACGTTGATAATTTCAGAACCTTTCATCCCCAGGAAAGGGAAGTTATTAAGGCTATTGCCTTGAATAATGCTTTTGTAACCGTAGCCCTTCCCTGTGAAAATATTCTGCCCGACGACGGACTTTCCCTGCTTTCCTTCATTTCCGAGTCTGCAAGAAGATTTGTTGGATTACTTAAAAAGTCAGGTATTGACTTTACCGTTGAAACTATTTCGGGTTCTCCCCGTTTTGAATCTAATCCCGAGTTGAAATTCCTTGAAGAAAATATATTCAGAGATACGGCTGCTGCATATATGGGGCAGCCAGAGGGTATTTTTGCCCAAAGATGTCTTGATATCAGAGATGAGGTGGAGGCGGTCGCCGCTGAAATTTCAAGGCTTGTGTCCGAAGAGGGCTACGATTTTCGTGATATCAACGTTACCGCCCGTAATATGGACACCTATGCCGCTCATTTGTACCCTGTTTTTGAAACCTACGGCATTCCCTTCTTCCATCACAAAAAAACTCCCTTGCTTCATAAATCTCCCGTTGCGCTTATAGAAGCCCTTTTGTCCGTAGCTCTTGAGGGATATACTAAAAACAATACCGTAGCTTTGGTGAAAACAGGTTTTCTGGATATTTCAGGTGAGGACGAGCACCTCTTTGAGGCTTACGTGAAAACCTGGAACGTTTCGGGCAAAAAGTATCTTTCTCCATTTACCCTAAAGGCTTCAGGTCTTTCTTCCGAGGAAAGAGAATCGGATAGGGAAAAACTTGAGCGCATAAATGCCGTCAGAGAACGGGTCGTTAAGTTAACCGTTCCCTTTACAGAGGGATGTTCGGGTAAAAGTGTAAAAGATGTATCCGCTCTTTTGTATGAATTTATAACAGCGGTAGGCCTTGAAGAAAAGCTTTTAGCCGTTGCCGAGGAATATAAGGCCATGGGAGAAGAGGACCTTTATTCCCAGCAGCTTCAGGTATACGGAATGTTTATCGACGCTATGGACGAGCTTTGCGCCGTTATGGGCGAAGATAGGGTTCCCTTATCCGAATACAGAGAACTTATTCTTTCGTCTATAGACGCGGGGGATATAGGTATAATCCCCACCTCCGTTGACGAGGTTATGACGGGTAGTATAGACAAACTGCCCTTCATGTCCCCCAAATGTCTTTTCCTTCTCGGTATGGCGGACGGAGTATTTCCCTCTGAAATTTCTTCCGACCCCATAGTTACCGACGAAGATAGCATTATGCTTGAAAAACACGGCCTTGAGTACGGAATGACTGCGGAACAGAGATTGCTTTACGAGAGATTTCTGTCTTACGTTGCGTTTTCCGCCCCCACTGAAAGGCTTTATATAAGTTACGCCCAGTCATCGGGCACGAGAGTCTCTCCTTATGTG
>JAZSCR010000054.1:0-6555 GCA_045530715.1 Eubacteriales bacterium | reverse complement strand
AGAAAACAGAGCGTTACTACCCGACAAAGAGGCCGTAAGTCCAGAGGGATTGGCTACGTTATAAACTATTATCTCGGTTCTGTCGTCATACTGCCATATATCGTGCAGGGATTTTTCGGAAAGGGGGATAATAACGTGGGTATAATCTCCACTATCTGCAACGGAGATATTTCCGGCCACGGCAACAGGTAAAGAATTAAGGGGTATTCTTTCAATATCCGAGGAATTTACGTAATATCCGCTTGAAAGCTTTGCATAGCCCTTTGACTTTGATACTACCGTATCCATAGCACCAAGGGTTCCGAAGGAATATTCATTGGGGGAAAGAGAGAGATTTGCAATAAGATTGCATTTATCCTTAACTATCTGTACGACGTAAGAAGAGGGATCGTTTATTACCTCTATGTCGTTTTCCATCTGAATAACTGCAACCTTACCGTCCATTTCGGCGTAAAAGATAGGCTTTCCAAGATAAAGATTACCCTCGGTCATTGGCAGAGTAAGAACGCCTTCATACCATCCTATACGATATTGGCCGTCCTTTATATGCTTATCGGCATAACCTTTAAGGTCAACTCTGTAATTACCCACCATAGCATATACGGTAGCGCCCGCCGTAGCGTTGCAGGAGAAGGTCAGGGTGGTGCCGCTTGTGGATGCGTAATCGTATCTGGGAGTTAAACTGCCCGAAACAAAGCCGAATTCCTTCATATACTCATAGGAAGTCGAGGTAGACATGCTACTCTTTCGGGTAACAACGTACTTGACGGTTTTGCCCTTATGCTCAAAGGTAAAGGTGTTCTCCCCTACCTTTAAATCAGTCATATAATAGGCGAAATATCCGGAAGGTGAACGGTCGGTATACTCAACGCCGTTTATCTTAAGAGGATAATTTGGGTCAGAAACACCCATAACGTAAGCCGAGGTGTACTCGTTTGAAATAGTCTGGGAAGTCCCTGAAAGAACCAGAGTATCACTGGCGGCTTCCACTTTGGGTGCGGAAGGGCTTTCATCTACCTTATAAACAATCTTAACTACGTCCCTTATTCCGCCCATATTTGCAACAAAATCATTGTATGCAAAGAATACTTCACCGTTACATTTATCAATAGTATCTATATAGGTAAGCTGATTTACGTATTCGGTCGAAGTAAAGCTGCCCGTACCGCCGTTATAAGCCGCAATACCTATATACAGCTCAACGTCCGTATTTTTACAAAGTTTTCCCCACCAAGAAGCTATATTCTTGAACGGAGCAAGAGAGTGGTCTATATTCCAGTATATCTGGGGACAAATATAATCTATCCACTCGTTTACTACCCATTTACGGGTATCGGCGTAAACGTCATAATAAGTCTGCAAGGTTTTGTTAAGTCCCGGAACTCCATTTGAGTTATAAGACTGCATAGCCCAGATTCCCGCAGGCGATATGCCGAACTTTACAGAGGGCTTCTTGCTTGATATAAGATTGGATGCCGCAAGAACCAAGGTATCGACGTTTGATCTTCTCCAATCGAAAAGTGAAAGTCCGTTGCCGTACTTTGCATAGGCGGCGGAGTCCTCAAAGCCCTTGGGATTTTTGTTGTTCTGTCCGCTTCCGTCGGGATAGAAATAGTCGTCAAAATGTATTCCGTCCACGTCGTAATTGGATATTATCTCGTCAATACCGGCAAGAATAAGATCTCGTACCTCGGGAAGGCCGGGATTGTAATACATAGCGCCGTTATAGGTAACCACCCATTCGGGATGCAGACGGGCGGGGTGGTTTGCGGCAAGGGAATTAATATTTGTGCCGAAAACATTTTGCTGGGAGATTCTATAAGGATTTATCCATGCGTGAAGTTCTACCCCACGTTCATGAGCCTCTTCAATAAACACGGCCAACAAATCTACTGGCAAAGGATTACCCTGTGTTCCAACCACAAAGGAAGATGAGGGGAAAACAGCAGAATAATACAATGCATCCGACATGGGTCTAACCTGGAAAAATACGGTATTCATACCCCAGCTTACCACGTTGTCGAGAATAGTTTCTATCTCTTTGCGGAGCTTGTCTGCAGAAAGGCCTTTAACTGAAGGGAAATCTATATTATTTACGGTAGATACCCAAACGCCTCTAACCTCACCGTCCGTTACGACCTTGGAAACAAAGGTACTATCCTCTGTTTGAGGAGGTGTGGGCTTATTAAATACGGCGTAAAAGGTCTCGGAATAATTACCGTCATCGCTGGTTACGGTTACGTAAGCAATACCGTAGCCAACTGCAGTAACGACTCCGTTTGCATCAACGGTAACGATTGCGGTATCAGAAGAGGAGTAGGTGAGCTTTTTATTCTCGGCATCGGCGGGAACAACCGATGCATTTATCTTATAGGTCTCCCCTGCCTCGGTAAATGTATATCTTGAGGTTGTGAGCTTTACGCCCGTAACCTTTATTTTCTTAGGGATAACGGTTATTTTAAACTCGCCCGAATATCCGCCTTCGTCGGTGGTAACGGTAATAACCGCCTGACCTACGCCAACTGTGGTCACTACACCTTTTGAGGATACGGTAGCGACACTTTCGTCGGAAGAACTGTACTTAAGTTTTTTATTATCTGCACTGGAAGGCACAACGGAAGCCTTTATCTGATAATTCTGTCCCGCACCTTCAATAGTATATTCTTCGCCCGTAATCTTGATTCCCTGAACGTGAACGGGCAGCTTAACTGTAACCTTACATTTTGCCACTTTCTTTCCGTTTGCGGAAAGGGCTTGAACGGTAGCTGTACCGTTACTCATAGGCGTTACGACGCCGTCGGAAGTGACGGTAACTATTTTTTCATTAGAGGAGGACCATACGAGTCCTCTTTCAGTGGTGTTTGCAGGCTGGAACTGAGGAGTAAGGATAAGTTCGTCATCTACGTTCTTAAAGGTAAACTCTCTTATATCGAACTCCACGTCCTCTATTGGTATAAAGCAATTAACTATTACTCTGCAGGCGGCAATAAAATCGCCGTCCTCGGTCTTTGCTTCTATAAGAGTTTCGCCGTTACTTACGGCAGTAACAAGGCCGTGATCGTCAACGGTAGCGATATTGCTATCCCCCGCCGACCATATTATGGTAGGATTGGTAGCATCGGTAGGATTTATGGAAGCAACCAGCTGATGAGTAGCCCCGAATTCAGTAAATTCCACCACGTCCTCGGTAAGATAAACACCTTCAACGTAAACGGTAAAGTCAACGTCTACCCTACAGCTTACCGAGCCCATTCCGTGCTCGGGATATGCAGTAATATATGCAGTTCCGTTGCCCATGGGTATTATCTTTCCGTTGGCATCTACTATCGCCACAGAAGTATTGGATGAAACGTATTTAACGGTTTTATCAGTAGCATCCTCGGGAAAGACGGAAACGTCCATAACGGCGCTCTGGTCAGCCTTAGTGAACTTATATTCCGTCAAAGAAGATTCAACGGAGGTCACGTCAACGGGGAAAAAGGTCGTGCGGATAAATTCTTCCACCTCACATCCGCTAAAAAGCGAAAGGATGAAAGAAAATACCAGTATAAGACAAACTGTCCTAATAACCTTTTTCTTCATTGAGTAACCTCCGATGTAAAAGATTTCTATTTAACTTCTCTAATAAGAATAATGGGAGTGCACTGGTCATCCTGACCTGCAGGATTATCGCGGATTATTTCAACAAGCTCTTCCTTGGGCATAGCAAGGTCAGAGGACTTGCCGAGAACTACGGCGCTTATATCGCAAGCGTCGATTATCATACAGGGTATGCCAAGCTTCTCTTTGATTTCTTCGCAAACTCCGTCGGGATTTTCGGGATTGAGAATACCGTACTCTACGTACTCCTTAAAGGAAATATCATAATCTATAAGTCCGTCTATACCCTCAACCTCATGGCCGCATACTTTATAAAAGACGCCTTTTATGCCAAAAAGTTTCGTTACGGCAGAACAGAATGCGGCAAAAAGAACTCTGGGAAGTCCGCACTGCATAATTACCAACTGCATCTTATAAGGAGTTCCCGCGCCGGGACCTGCAGGGGTTACGTGAACGAACTTACACAAAAGCTTTGCCCAGAATCCGGGGTGTATATCCTTGCGATAAACGATCCTCTTCTGACAAAGAGCTATTATTTTCTCGCTTATGGATATGAAGTCGCCCTCCTGAACATGAGGAAGAGCGTATTCTTTAACGATATCAACATAGTCGTCGCCTATGTTTACAAATCGAGTAACTATGGCGTAACGCTCGTATTTTTTGCCGTTTACTTCTATTATAAGGTTCTTACCTTCATTGGGTTTTAATTCCATTTCTTTGCTCTCCCTTAACAAAAGGTTTCGGGCAGTTTTGTACCGCCGAGAATATGAAAATGCAGATGCTTTACGCTCTGGGCACCGTCTTCACCGCAGTTATTTATAATACGGTAGCCGTTTACAAGGCATTCCTGAACTGCAATCTTTTTTATGGCGTTAAAAATATCAACCATAATGCTTCCGTTTTTCTCAAGGTCAAAATCATCCATTGAGGACATAACGTGCTCCTTGGGAATAACCAATATGTGAACGGGCGCCTGGGGATTTATATCCCTGAAGGCATAAACCTTTTCATCCTCGTATACCTTTGCAGAAGGAATCTCTCCTGCGGCTATTTTACAAAATATACAATCCATAATTTTACCGCCCTTCTTATGAAAAAGGGACGGAGAGTTTTGCCTGTCCGTCCCTCTCATTATGTTATTTTATTTGGAAAGTAATGCTCTTACAGCTTCAACGGCTTCGGGAATCTTCGTAGCATCCTTACCGCCTGCCATAGCGCCGTCGGGTCTACCGCCACCGCCGCCAAGACAAATCTTTGCAGCTTCTTTTACGATATTGCCGGCATTTGCGCCTGCCTTTACGGCTTCTTTGCCGCAGCTTACAACGATATTTACCTTACCGTCGTTTTCTGCAAAGAGAAGAACAACTGCGTTATCGTATTTAGCGCGGAGATCATCGCCGAGAGTTCTGAGAGTGTTGGCATCAGCCGCAATCTTACCGGTAATGAATGAGAATGCACCGATGGTTTCGGCATTCTTAACGATATCGTCAAGACCGGAAGCGGAAAGCTTTGCATTAAGGTCAGCTATCTGCTTGTTTGCGGCCTTAAGTTCGTTCATAAGAGCCTCTGCCTTTGCGGTAACCTCTTTTGCGTTGGTCTTGAGAGCTGCCGCGGTTTCGTTTATGGTTCTATCCTTTTCGCCGATAGCGTCAAGAACGTTCATACCTGTGAGAGCTTCTATACGACGCACACCTGCCGCAATACCGGCTTCGGAAATTATCTTGAAAAGGCCAACCTTAGAGGTGTTATCAACATGGGTACCGCCGCAGAATTCCTTGGAAACATCACCCATGGATACAACTCTTACGTACTCGCCGTACTTTTCGCCAAAGAGTGCGGTAGCGCCGCTGTTCTTTGCGTCGGAGGTCTTCATAACCTCGGTAACTACGGGATAACCTTCAAGAATATATTCGTTTACTATCTTCTCTACCCTTGCAATTTCTTCAGCGGTGAGAGCTGCGAAATGGGAGAAGTCAAAACGCATACGGTG
Source organism: Eubacteriales bacterium (assembly GCA_045530715.1). Taxonomy (GTDB): domain Bacteria; phylum Bacillota; class Clostridia; order Oscillospirales; family UBA644; genus JAZQLP01. The sequence goes on along the minus strand of JAZSCR010000054.1, from coordinate 965 downwards.
CTCGTCAACGTAAGAACCTGCCTGAGCAACGTGAGAACCGAGAACTTCCTTAAGAGCAGCCTGGAGAAGGTGCGCGGAGGAGTGGTTACGCTTGGTAGCCTCACGAAGAGCCTTGTCAACGGTAAGGGTAAAGGTGTCACCCTCAGATACTACGCCGTCAACAACGGAAATCTTGTGAAGGAATATACCGTTAGCCTTCTTTGTATCGGCAACGGTGAGCTTAACGCCGTCCTTTTCAATAAGACCCCTGTCACCTACCTGACCGCCGCTTTCTCCGTAGAAGGGGGTTTTGTCGGTAATTACGGTAAGGGTTCCGTCTTCTTCAGTAAGAACCTTGATAACCTTTGCTTCTGCGGTAAGAGTTTCGTAACCGATGAATTCGGTCTGGGGAAGTCCCTTAAGGTCTTCGTTACCCTTCCAAGCGGAAGCGCCGGAGGCAAGATAAGCTTCTCTTGCTCTCTTCTTCTGCTCGTCCATACAAGCATTGAAGGCGGCCTCGTCGGTATTCATACCCTTTTCTTCGAGTATTTCAAGGGTGAGGTCGAGGGGGAAACCGAAGGTATCGTAAAGTCTGAAGGCATCTTCGCCGGAAATGGACTTCTTACCTTCAGCTTCTGCCTTAGCGATAAGTTCGTTAAGGATAGCAAGACCGCTGTCAATGGTCTGATTGAATCTTGCTTCTTCCTGGTCTATAACGTTAATGATGAAGTTTTCTTTTTCTTTAAGCTCGGGATAAGCCTCGCCGCTTTCTCTGATAACAACCTTTGCAAGCTCGCTGAGGAAGTGTTCGGACTTGATACCGAGCAACTTGCCGTGACGGGCAGCTCTTCTGAGAAGTCTGCGGACAACGTAGCCTCTGCCTTCATTGGAGGGGAGGATACCGTCGCTTACCATGAAGGTAGTGCTTCTGGTATGGTCGGTAATAATACGAAGAGAAACGTCAGTCTCGTGGGAGTCGCCGTATT
>JAZSCR010000142.1:0-3973 GCA_045530715.1 Eubacteriales bacterium | reverse complement strand
TTCCCGGACAGCTTTCTCTATAGGGGTCAATGCCGTCGCCTATAGTTTTTTTCATTCTTGCGTATATTTCTTCCGCGCTATGTTCGGGTGCGTTGGGATAGGTTTTCAGAGCCTGAACCAAGGCTGCCGAATGGTAGGGATAGGTGTCGCTTATGGTACCGTCAAAGTCCCAGATATAGTTGGTATAGAGCATTATTCTTCCTCTTTTTCTGATGTTTTAGATATATCCATTTCTTCCTCCGAGGCTTGGGGAAGTTTTTCTTTTACCTTTGCTTTGAATTCTTCAAGGGTCTGGGTGCCGGGTTTTTTAATCAAGAATATAACCACCCACATGACTACGGAAAGTGCGGCGATTACGCCCACAATGGTAAGCAGGGGCTTGAGTCCTTCAAGGTCAAGACCTTGGTTAAAACCACCGTTAACCGCAAGGGATTTGTATTCGGAAGCGCTGTATCTTATGGCTTCCAGCGCTCTTAACGCCATAATTGTTGCTTTTCTGTTAAAGGTCTCTTCACCGTTTACGGAAGCTCTGAAGGAGCCGTCCTCGTTTGCAAACTTAAGCAAGAAGCTCATCAGATTACCGAACTCGTCGGTTTCTGCAACCTTGCCTGCATCAGTAAGAAGGAGAATTGCGTAGGCAACGGTCACGGGGGAGGCAAATTCCGTTTCTTCGGTTTCAATATACGACTTTACGAAATCAACGGCTTTGTTTATTGTTTTTTTTGCTTCGTTGATTATCTGTTGTTTAAGGGAGTCTTTTTCAAGAAGGTCGGAGTTTGTTGAGGTATAAGCCGAAAGAGCGGCAACTGCCCAATAGGTGTTTCTCATAGCCCGGCCCGTTTCTATGGCCTCGATAGCTTTGGAATAGCTTACGGGAAGAACAACGATATCTTCCCTGAAAGAACCGTCCTCGGAGTTTTGGGATTTTATCAGGTATCGTATTGCCTTGTCAAGGTCAAATTCTGCCTCTGCCGCCATAAGGGCAATTATTGCCTTGCTGGTGCCAACAATCCCACCTCCAAAGGAGCCGCTTTCGGTATCCTGCATCGCAATAAGGGCGGATGTCAGGGTTGCAACATTGTAAGGCAATTCCTCAACAAGGCCATTGAGAGCAATGGTAGCGCAGAGGACATCGGCTATGCTTTCTGCAGAGTTCATATCAACTTCTGGGATGCTTGCTTCAATCTCGGCGTATATGAGAGATGTTTTTGCATATATCACGTTTTCTTCTGCCGTTTGGGGCTGAATGACCTGCTCACGGATATAGAGCTTTAATTTTGCCAGCTCGTTATTCACCTCTGCCGCGGAAAACTGTACCGCAAAGGAAAGAGTAAATACCAGAGTGAGAATTAATATCAATATCTTTTTTGTTGCTTTCATCTTTTTTGTCCTTTCAGATTTCTCCGCGGTAGGCTTTTATTACCGACAGAGCGCAAATGGGGGCTGTTTCCGCCCTCAATATTCTCTTGCCCAGAGAGAGTGAAGGGATATTTGAGTCGAGTATCTTTTGGGCTTCCTCAGGGGTAAATCCGCCCTCGGGACCAGTCATAAAGGATATTTCGGATTTATACGAGTCATTTTTTGCAAGCCATTGTGAGAGTAGGTACTCGGCCTTTTCGTAGAAAAATACCCCATTTGAGTTTTTCATTTCTTCCACGGCTTGGTTAAAGGTAAGTATACCTTCTATTTTGGGGATCAGGGGACTTCCGCATTGCATAGCGGCCATTCTTGCCACCTTTTCGTAGCGGGAAATCTTGGCATCCTCCTTGCCCTTTGCCGATACAACGCAGTTTGCAGAGGAAAAAAGAACTATTCTGGAAATGCCGATCTCAGTGCATTTCTGAATAACGGTCTCTATTTTTTCACCCTTAAGCAGCGCAAGAAAAAGGGTGGTCCTTGACTCCTCTTTTTCAATGGGCGATGCCTTGCCGAGGGTTATACTGAAGCCCTTTTTATCGGCAGCGGTTATCTCTGCGTCGAAGGTATAATTTTCGCCGTCACTTAATGTCAATTTATCTCCGATGCGGGGGCGGAGTGCGTAAAGATGTCTTTGTTCTTCGTCAGAAAGACGGATAACGTCCCCTTCTTTTGCGGGTGGGATAAAAAAGAGCATGGTAATCTCCCTAAAAATAATCTTTAATTATATAATAAAGGAGGAATGTGTCAGCCTTGTGTCACATTCCTTTCACCTTTGCAAAAAGTGGATAAATATCAGTTTTTGGTACTCTGCAGTTCTATGAGAATAATTTCTGGGCGGTTGTTTACTCTTGGCACAACGGTTCCGTTTCCGATGCCGCGGCTTACTATCATATGAGTATTATTCTTTATAAAGAGCCCTGCATCGTATTTTGGGAAAAGCCCTTGATTTGGTGCTACAATACCCCCTATAAATGGCAGTCTTACTTGTCCGCCGTGGGCGTGACCGCTTAAGGCCAGGTCAACGTCGGCCTCCACGTAACGGTCGAAAAGCTCGGGTCTATGGGATAAAAGAATGGTGAAGGTGTTTTTATCAACCAACTCTTTTATCGAATCTGCAGTATTTACCGCACCTTCTCTGTTGCAGTATTCTGCAAAGGAGGGGTCGTCAAGCCCGATAAGTGAAATGGTTGCCCCGTTTTTTTCGATAAGGACCTTTTCATCGTGTAATACGGTTATTCCCGCATCTTTCAGTCCTGTTTCCAACGCGGTGTAAGTTTCCAGAGGTAGCCATGATTCGTGGTTTCCCGTAACGTAGTAACAGGGAGCTATTTTGGTGACTTCTTTTGCAAAGAGCAAGGTCACGTCCATCCCTTCGCCATCAACAATATCACCCGTTATTACTATAACGTCGGGATTTGCTTCCGTAAGTTCGGAGATAACTCCTTTTATCTCCTCGTTATGTAGATCAGAAAGATGAGCTATTGTAAAGCCGTCAAATTCTTTTGGTAATCTTTCGCTTGTGATGGTGTATGTATTAACCTCAAGGGCTTTGTTTGCCCAAAGCACCCACACTATGATCAGGGCAAAGATAATTACGGTAATAAGGGCTACTATTCTCTTTACGGTCGTTTTCTTTGCCATTTTTTGTCTCCTTGCTATGGGATTTCTTAGAATTATTATACATATAAATTTCTTTTCTGTCAAGGGAAAAAAATACCCAACCCCGTGAGAGGTTGGGTAAAAGGAGATAAATTGTTTTTTAGTATGCGATACCCTGAGCCTTCATAGCTTCGGCTACCTTGATAAAGCCTGCTATGTTTGCGCCTGCAACAAGGTCGCCTTCCATACCGTATTCCTTTGCTGCTGCAACGGAACTGTTAAAGATGTCCTTCATGATCTGCTGAAGCTTTGCGTCAACTTCTTCAGCGGTCCAGCTGTAACGCATGGAGTTCTGGGACATTTCAAGACCGGAAACTGCAACGCCGCCTGCGTTAACTGCCTTGGAGGGAGCAACTACTACGCCGTTAGCCTTGAGGTAAGCAACTGCTTCGTTGGTAGTGGGCATATTGGAAACTTCAACGTAGTACTTAACGCCGTTTTCAACGATCTGTTTAGCTTCTTCCATACCAACTTCGTTCTGGGTAGCGCAGGGCATAATGATGTCAACCTTTTCGCCCCAGGGCTTCTTGCCTGCAAAGAAGGGAACGCCGAACTTATCTGCGTAATCTTCAACTCTGTTGCGGCAGGAGTCGCGCATTTCGAGCATAAAGTTAACCTTTTCTTCGGTGGAGATACCGTCTTTATCGTATATGTAGCCATCGGGGCCCGAGATTGTAACAACCTTGCCGCCAAGCTCGGTTATTTTCGTAACAGTTCCCCACGCAACGTTACCAAAGCCGGAAACTGCGAAGGTCTTGCCCTTTACGCTCTCGCCGTAGGTTTTAAGCATTTCTTGTGTGTAGTAAACTGCACCGAAGCCTGTTGCCTCAGGACGAATGAGAGAGCCACCGTATGTAATGCCCTTACCTAAGTCGGATCGAAGCCATGTCGTTCT
>JAZSCR010000200.1:0-1603 GCA_045530715.1 Eubacteriales bacterium | reverse complement strand
TGGCTACGATCCGACTTATCTTCACCCTCACCCACATAGGTATAATCGGCATCATACTCGTACCCTGTAAGGTCGGTGGGATATTTGCCATGAGCCTGAACTGTAATGGCGTATACCATATCTTGTCCGTCGGTTGAACGAAGCGCTTTCATTATCTCCACGGGAATAACGCTATCCTTTGCCCAGTCTATAAAGTTGCGCTCTACGTCTGGCATATACTCAACTGGAGTAAAGGAATCAAATCCCAAGTGAGTATATATAAAGTTTCTGTCGTAAAAGTCGTGGGTATGATTATGGATAGCGTGGGTAGAATATCCCAGCTCCTTAAGGTTGTAATTTATACTTTCGGCGGGAGTTTCCTTAAGTATTGTTTTATAAGGATACTCACCTACTCCGAAGTAATCAAGGCTCATTCCTGAGATTACCTCAAATTCCGTATTGGCCGTACCGGCACCTATAGAAGGGACAGTGACTAAACCGCCCGAATAATTCTCCCTCAAATATGTCCAGAAAGGGGTTGGGTCCTGGGTATACTCGTAGGTACTAAATCTGTTGGGGTCAAAAAAGGACTCTATCTGAATAAATATTATATTGGGCAGTTCTTCTGCCTCAGGTGTATTTGTTTGAGGAAGGTCTGAAATTATGCCATTTATTACCTCTTCGGAATAATCATCAGGCTCGTCTATACCCCTGTCAATAACACTGACGGAAAAGCAATATGCAAATCCGTAATCGTCGTAGGCCGCAGCCATAGAAGGAAAGGTCATAGAGAGCAGATGAGACCTGAAAAGGAAGAGCGTGGATATGCCGAATACTATACCCGTAACAGTAAAGATCATAATTGCTTTGCCGTATCTGGGACGAATAGCAACTGTCTTACGGTATACGAGCACCGCCAGATACACCGCGGCGACAATGGCTATGGCTATAAGAACAATATGAATGGGTTTTACGTAAATATCAATAATATTCAATGCCGAAAGCAATATCTGAAAATCAATAAATGACAGCGGCGTGGTCCTCATTCCCAGAAGAACGCAGTTTGCTATAGCAAGGCCAAGCCATACAATAGAAACTATATAAAAATAGAAGTTCTGCTTCTTAACAAACATAGCGGGCAGCAGAGTGAGGATAATAATAAGGGTATTATATAAAAAAACGAAAGGACTCTCAATCAAATGAACAAAACCGTCTACAAAGGATCTACGGCAGAGTATTTCTATAATAAGATTGAGTATCAGTCCAAGGCATATTGATTTTATAAAAGGATGGGCATTACTGAGTATATCCGGCATTCCCCTGCCGAGAAACGAACCCTTATCCTTTGACCTTTTATTAAAAATACTTTTCATTTTTCACCTTGTAGTTTTAGATTTTAAGCTCCTCTAAAGCCGACTCATTATATCATCAAAACAAACCCTTGTCAAGGCTTAAAGAACCGAATTAAAAGAATCTTTATGTTTTCTTAAAATAACATTTTTTCACATCTGTACTATTCCGAATAGTACAGTTATATTATACTGTCAATCTCCTTTTTTGTCAAGTGGTATTAGTGTCAGAATAGCGAACTTTAAAACACACTTGACAATGCATAACGTTAATG
>JAZSCR010000048.1:0-2388 GCA_045530715.1 Eubacteriales bacterium | reverse complement strand
ATTTCCGAGTGCTTTCTTTATTTCTGCAATGTATCTCTATACATTTTGGGTGTAACGCCCGTATGTTTTTTAAACATCCTTGAGAAGTAGTGCACGTCTAGGATACCGCACTGCTGGGCAACCGTTTGCACCTGCAGTCTGGTGGTTTCAAGTAGCTTCATTGCCGTTTCCATTCTCTTCCTGTTTACGTATTCGGTGAGGGTTTGACCTGTTTCTTTTTTGAAAATAGTAGATAGATAACTGGGGTTAATGTCCAGCATTTTAGCTATTCCCGCAAGGCTTAAATCTGCTGTAAGGTCGTATTCTATAACGGTAATAGCCTTTTGTACGGGAAGGGAATAGCTCTTTGTTGAATGTTTCCTTACCAGTTTGCAGTATCCGTTTATCATCTCAAGCATAAGCTCGCCCGCTTGCTCAACTCCTCGCAAGTTCTCGATCTTTGCGGCAAATCTTGAGGATGTCTTGTCTATATATATGGGGTGTACTCCGCCGTTTTCAGCAGCCTTTCGGAGGAGAGTGTTCATAATTATGGTATAGTTTTTTGTGTTTCGCAGGTTGTCGGACAGTCTTTGCTCTAAGTTATGGGCTGAAAACATCGCCGTCATTCCTTTAAGTTTATCCGCATCGCCATTTGTTACGGCTGCAAGCATTTTGTTTTCAAGTCTATACCGTTCTTCCGTCATTTTAATTTTCCAGGACATGATGTCCGGGGTGGTAGGGGAGGAGTCGGCGTACCAATCGGTGGACTCGTCGGATGCGCTGTTGACCTCTTTTACCGAAACGTTGTTTACCTTCCACAGAGTTTCACAGAATACGTCTATCATAGTAAATATGTGGCTATCTGTGGGAAAATAAAGTATGGAACTGTAATACTTTTCCACGTCTTGGGTGAGGGTGGCGGGGATGTTCGCCTGTTCGATCATAGCAAGTATTTGCTCTCTGTCAAGGGACGTGGGGTGAAAGGGGCCGATAAACAACGTGATGTCCTCGTCAGCTTCGGATAAACTGAAAAAGATGTAGCTTGTGTTAAATTTGTCAGAAAGTCTGTATACGGTTTTCTTTTCAAGTGGGAAAAGATTGTTTGCTATATATTGCCCAAGCCCCATGGATGCCCCAAGCATACGGCGGATACCCATATCAAGCTCCTGCTGTTCAAAAGCGTCTGCATCAAGCATAAGAACTCGTATGTGACATCTTTCCAGTGTTGAGCATAATAATTTCAGATTATCGGAAATAGGCATGACGGTTTATCCTCCTTTAAATGAGGCTTATTTTTATAATTTCGTACAAATGAAAATAATATGGGACTTTATGTACATATTATAGTAGAGTTAGGCATTAATGTCAATGACTTTTTTAAGTTTTTCATAAAAATAATACAACAAATTCTAAAAAAAATCCTCACACTGCGGCTCATTGAATTGATATAATTAATACATAAGGGCTTTTTATGCCCAAAAAAAGATTGAAAGAGGCAAATAGCATGAAAAAACAGGTACAATTAGACGCTAACGGCAAGCGCAAGTTTGGACTACGCGACAAGCTGGCATATGCCGCAGGAGATGCAGGCTGCAACTTGAGTTTCGGCCTTAAGAGTACTGTTCAGACCTTCTGGCTTGTTTTTATGATGATGGAAACAGGTCTCTTCTCTATCCTTCTCCTTCTTGTTCAGGCGTGGGATGCTATCAACGACCCCCTTATTGGTTCTCTCATTGATGGCGATAAGAGAAAGTACAAATTCGGTAAATATAAGACATACATTTTTATCGGTGCTGTAGGCCTTCTCGTAGGCGGTGCTGCAGTATTCCTTCCTTTCCCCAATGCGAACACCGTTATTAAGGCAGTTCTGTTTATCGTTGGTTACATAATTTGGGACGCCGCATACACTATGGCAAACGTTCCTTACGGCACCATGCTTAATATCGTTACTGAAGATGTTGGCGAGAGAGCCCAGCTTTCCGTTTTCCGTTCCATCGGTGGCGCCATTGGCGGCATGATCCCCGGTATGATTCTTCCTATGCTTATTTGGAAGAAGGTTACTTATGATGGAACTACCGACTTCCTTAACAACATTGAAATTCCCGAAGGCGCAGAAAGCGCATTTGCTCCCGAAAACTTCCACACTAATCCTCTTACCGGTGAAGCTTACGAGATTGGCGATGCTGTTCTTAGTCCTCTGACCGGCGGCCAGCTTGAGATTCTTCTTGGTGAAAAAGTATTCTGGGCTGCTCTTATTATGGGCGTTCTTGCTTTCATTTTCTTCATCTTTATGCTTAAAAATATTACTATTCGTGGTAATGAATACACAGTGCTCAATCAGGAAACCAACGAAAAGGTTAACCTTTTTAAGTCCTTTGGCGCGTTCTTGAAGAACCGTCCGGCAGTTGG
>JAZSCR010000155.1:0-3335 GCA_045530715.1 Eubacteriales bacterium | reverse complement strand
AGAATAACACCTCAACCTATGGAGGAGATAGGAAAGCTATTCCCCTTTGAGTTGACCCCGGCACAGCAAAAGGCGATAACAGAGGCCGCTACGGATATGGCAGGAGCTATTCCCATGGCCAGACTTGTTCAAGGTGACGTTGGAAGCGGTAAGACCGCCGTTGCCGCGGCTTTGTGCTATAATGCAATTAAAAGCGGTTGTCAGTCATGTCTTATGGTGCCAACAGAACTGCTTGCCATACAGCACGCAGACGACCTTAACGAAATTCTCTCGCCTCACGGAGTAACCGTAGGGCTTCTTACCGGCTCGGCCACCGCAGCACAAAAGAAAAAGATAAAACAGAAGCTTAAAGACGGAGAGATCGACCTGCTTGTAGGCACCCACGCCATGATAGAACCTGACGTGGAATTTAAAAACCTTGCCCTTGCAGTTACCGACGAACAACATAGGTTCGGCGTAAAACAAAGAGCTATCCTTGCAGAGAAATGTGCCGACGGACTCTCCCCCCACGTTCTGGTAATGTCCGCCACACCTATCCCCCGCTCCTTAGCAATGGTTCTTTACGGCGACCTTTCGGTATCGGTTATAGATATGCTGCCAAAGGGCAGAAAAAAGGTTTCCACATTCCTGCTTTCCTCTGAAGCAAACGACAGGATGTACGGTTACGTCACCGAAGAAGCAAAAAAAGGCTTTCAGTCCTACATTGTCTGCCCCCTTGTTGAAGAGGGAGAAGATACTACGGTCAAAGCCGTAGAAGGCTTTTTTGAAGAACTGAAAGAAAAATATTTCACCGAAATATCCGCAGCCTTTATCCATGGCAGAATGAAGCCAAAGGATAAGGATAGAATCTTGAGGGAGTTTGCAGAAAATAAAATAAGCGTATTAGTATCTACCACCGTAATCGAAGTTGGCGTAAACGTTCCCAACGCTACGGTTATGATAATACAAAACGCCGAAAGGTTCGGCCTTTCACAGCTTCATCAGTTGAGAGGACGAGTAGGCAGAGGAAAGCAAAAATCCTACTGTTTCCTCATTTCCGACACTCAAAATGAGCAGACTCTCCAAAGGCTCAATGCTCTCTGCTCCACAAATGACGGCTTTGAAATAGCCCGAGCAGACCTTGAGCAGCGTGGCCCCGGAGACTTTTTCGGAGTCCGCCAGCACGGAATCCCCATGTTTAAAATGGCAGATATGCTTTCAGACCTCGAAACCGTCGAGGCAGCCTCTGACACCGCAGATGCCTTTGTGAAAAATACGCCAAATTGGTTTAAAGAAGAAAAATACGCATCCCTCCGACGCTCGGTATCCGAGTTTTTTGCGCGCAGTGAGGGTTATTAAAAGGAGAAAAAATCATGGCTTTTCTTGAAATTTCAGCAAAATCCCGCTCATTGGAAGTAGGAATAAGCATTAACGTTATCACACCCGAAAGAGGAGAAGGACCTTCAAAGGTGCTCTATCTTCTTCACGGTCTTTCCGACGACCATACAGCCTGGGCAAGACAGACTTCCTTAGAAAGATATGCATCAAAATACAACCTCACCGTAGTAATGCCCGCAGTCGGAAGATCCTGGTATAGAGATATAGGCCAAGGAAGAAACTACTACACCTACGTATCCCATGAACTTCCCGATATGATAAACCATATGTTTAACGTTTCCACAAAAAGAGAAGATACCTTTATAGCGGGACTTTCCATGGGCGGATACGGCGCAATGAAAATAGCTCTTGCAAATCCCGATAAATATTCCAAAGCCGCATCCTTTTCAGGAGCCCTCAATATAGGAGAACGCTTTAGGCAGTGGAAGACTCCCGAGATGGAAAATGTGTTTGGAGTAGACGGTCCCAAAGGCATTGATGATCCTATGGCCCTTCTTGAATCCTGTGCAAAAGCTCCCCAGCGCCCCCTTCTTTACCAGGCCTGCGGAACCAATGACAGACTCTATGACATCAATCTTGACTTTAAAGAAAAGGCTTTATCTCTCGGCTACGACTTAACCTACACCGAAGAGCCCGAAAACCACAACTGGGGCTATTGGGACAGACAGATAGAGGCCGCACTTAAATGGATGTTTGAAGAATAAAAGGTAACGATTTATGGAAAATTTTTCTTTTCACTCCCCTACCCGATTTGAATTCGGTAAAGGAACGGAAGCAAAGGCAGGTCAGCTTTGCAAACTTTACGGAGCAACCAAGGTATTGGTACACTTCGGTGGCGGTTCTGCCCTAAAAAGCGGACTTTTAAAAAGAGTTACAGACTCTCTTGAAGCCGAAGGCCTTGCATACGTCACTCTGGGCGGCGTACAGCCTAACCCCAGAAGCGGGCTTGTATACCAAGGCATAGAGCTGGCCAGAAAAGAGGGCGTTGACTTTATTCTTGCCGTAGGCGGCGGAAGAGTTATCGACTCTGCAAAGGCTATAGCCTTCGGCACCCTTTACGAGGGAGATTTCTGGGATTTTCACGAGCCCAAAACTCCCGTTCCCAAGGCTCTCCCCGTAGGCACGGTACTCACTATTCCTGCGGCAGGCAGTGAAGGCTCATATAACTGCGTTATCACAAAGGAAGAGACCCTCAAAAAGAGGGGTACTAACGGTGAGTGTCTCCGCCCCAAATTCTCAATAATGAATCCGGAGCTCTGTGCTACTCTCCCCGCATATCAGACGGCAAGCGGCGTAGCCGATATTATGGCTCATGTGTTGGAGAGATACTTCTCCCCCACAGAGGACGTGGAAATCACTGACAGACTTTGCGAGGCTCTCCTTCTTACCGTAGTAAAAGAGGCACCAAAGCTTATTAAAAACCCCGCCGACTATCAGGCCAGAGCAAACGTTATGTGGGCGGGAATGTTAGCCCACAACAATTCCTGCGGCGTGGGAAGGGTGCAGGACTGGACTTCTCACGGCCTTGAACACGAACTTTCGGCTCTTTACGACGTTGCTCACGGCGCAGGACTTGCAGTAATCTTCCCCGCTTGGATGGAATACGTTCTTGAAAAGGGCGTTGACAAACTTGCCCAGCTGGCAAATAGGGTATTCGGAATAGAAATCGACAAAAACAATCCTCAACTTGCCGCAAAGGAAGGAATAAAAGCCCTTCGTGAATTTTTCAAAGAACTCGGACTTCCCACCACCTTAAGAGAAATCGGTACAAAGGAAGAGGATATCCCCTTCATGGCTGGAAATCTTGATTACAGACCCGACGGAACCTACGGTGGCTTTGTTAAGATAACAAAGGAAGACGCCGAAAACATTTTTAGACTTGCTTGGTAGGTACAGCTATGAACACACCTAAAGTATATTTTTCACGCACAGTTTCCCCCGAAAAAGCTCTGGAGCTT
>JAZSCR010000026.1:0-2885 GCA_045530715.1 Eubacteriales bacterium | reverse complement strand
ACAGTAAGTACCAGCTTTCCCGCTTCGGTTTTAACATTGATAGATACCGTTGTTTTTGCAAATCTTACACAGTTTGATATAAGATTGGTTACAACTGTAGCAAGCTTATCGCAATCTCCTATAAACGATACGTCCGGGGGCGAGGGAATGTCTATTTTTAGGTCGTTATGGAGTATCATTCCCGAAACACGGCTGTTTACTTCAGATATAAGCTCTTCTGCCGTCATCTCCGAGGGACTGTACATACCCTTTGCAGTTTCTATTTTGGAAAGGAACATAACGTCGTCTACCAGGCCTTCCAGTCTGCCAACCTGGTCAAGGATCATATCCGTAGCAGTTGGTACGTCAAATACCCCGTCCCTTATACCTTCCACGAATCCTCTTATGGAGGTGAGTGGGGTACGGAATTCGTGGGATGAATTCTGCAAAAAGGTTTTTTGCTGTATATCGTATTCTTTTATGCTTTGTGCCATAACGTCAAAGCTGTTTGACAGTTCCTCAATTTCGTCGTGAGAGGATATGGGCAGCGTTGCATCGAATTTTCGGTTTGCCAGCAAGGTTGCTCGTATCTTCAGCTTTTTGAGGTTGCGCGTAATGGTGCCTGATAAAAATCCGCCTATGATTATGGCAAAATTTGCGGAAATGATGATGGTTAAAAGATAGAACGTAAAGAATGGGCGGGAGAGGGAAAAGGCCTTTGTGGAATAAAAGGGTATTACGTAGCATATTCTTTCGCCCGTTTTTACGCCCCCTACGGATTGAAGATAGATTGCGTAGGATTGTTCGTTATATTCCACGCGGTATGCACCCTGGCCGAAAACGCCCTCATCAAGTATTTTTTTTGCAAATTCTTGAATCTGAGCTTTTTCAAATGAGGTGTTATATCCGTATATAGGGGTACCGTCCGTAGCTACTATCATAAGGGAATAGTTAAAATCATTTAACCTTTGGTTGAGAAGTATTTCGCTGTAATCGTTTACTATACTTCCTTCAAGGCGGTAACTCGCTTCCAATATGGCCGCAAATTCCTTGGCTTCTTCCTCAAGCTTTTCGTTGGCGTCGTAAAGCATATACGTTTCATAAAACATAGAAACGAATAAGAGAGAGAAAAATGCCATTACAAGAACTATGCTGACATAGGAGATTATGATTTTAGCCCTTATGCTTATCTTTATTTTTTTCTTTTTCTTTGCAGGTGCAGGGATAATTTGATTTTGCATTTTTAAACTCGCTTATTCTTCCGTAAGAGATGCGTCGGTAACCTTATATCCGTAACCCCATACTGTTTCTATTGCAAATTCTGTATGGGCGGCATCAAGCTTTTTACGTATTCTCTTGACCAGATCGTCAACGGCGCGGGTATCACCCATATACTGATAATCCCAAACCTTTGAAAGAAGCTGATCGCGAGTAAATACACGTCCCTTGTTTGATACCATAAAGTATATAAAATTGAACTCCATGGCCGTGAAGGGGATTTCGGTTTCCTTGCCCTCAACTATATGGGCAATGCGGCGTTCTGCAGGGTATATTTTAATATCTCTGCAGGAAGGGTTGTCCTTATCCGTGTTGTTCATGCTCTTGTCTATTCTGCGGAATACGGCGTTTACCCTTGCCATAAGCTCCTTGGGGGAGAAAGGCTTCATCATATAGTCGTCAGCGCCCATCTCTATTCCAAGGATTCTGTCAAGCTCTTCGTCGCGGGCAGAAACGATAATAATGGGAGTGTTCTGCTTTTTTCTTATTTCGTTACAGAGTTCAAAGCCGGAGATTCCGGGCATCATAATGTCGATAATAAACATATCGGGAAAACCTGCGGGTAAGGCCTTGAGAACGTCGTCTCCGTTTTCAAATTCTGTTACCTTATAGCCCTCTTTTTCCAGATAGGCTCTTATTACTGTTCTTATATTTTCTTCGTCGTCAACTACGAAAATCTGCTTTGACATGGCTTTACCTCCAATTTTTCGGTCGTTATATATTCTGGTGTTATCTATTTAAAGACATACTATCACGTTTACAATTTTATTATATCGGTACAATATAGCAAAAAAATGACTCAAATGTTAAGATAATATGTAAAATGGGGACATTGAAACAGAATCTGCCGCAGGCTGTCTTTTCACTGACAACTTGCGGCAGGTGTTTTGTTCTTATTTTTTACATCTAAGAATATTTTCAAGAGCGTGGGAAACGTGCTCACGGGCTAAAATTTCTGCTTTTCCCGTGTCTTTTGCCGTTATAGCATTAACGATATCTCTGTGCTCGGAAACGGCAAGCTTTGCTCTTCCTTCGCTTCTTATGGACATCTCACGGGGCTTGCGGAGATAGTTGTGGAATTGGCTCAATACCGTCTGAAGGGGGTGGCTTGCACTTGATTCGTAAAGTATTTCATGAAAGGTTCTGTCAAGCTGCCATATTTTTTCGGTATCGTTTTTGGAGAGATAAAACTCCTGCAAGTCTACCGTATCAGTAAGGTCTTTTAGCTGGGAGGGGGATATGTTTTCCGCCGCCCATTTTGCCGCAAGCGCCTCCATACTCATTCGTATGGTGTAGATATCGGTTATGTCCTTGTCGGTTATTCCTATAACGGTGGCACCTTTATTTGGGACGTTGCGTACGAGGCCTTCGTTTTCCAACTGGCGAAGGGCTTCCCTTACGGGAGTTCTGCTCACACCCAAATCGTGGCATATTTTAAGCTCCGTAAGCTGCTGTCCCGGAGGATAGGTTCCGTTAAGTATATTCTTTTCCAACTCCCTGAACACCGTAACGTGCAAAGATTGGGGGCGAACTTCTGTGCGTTCCATTACTTATCTCCATCGTTGGGGGCAAAAACATACTGCTCTGCCCATTTTTCAAGCTCTTCGTCACTGATAATAGTTTGTCTG
>JAZSCR010000129.1:0-12684 GCA_045530715.1 Eubacteriales bacterium | reverse complement strand
CGGTCTCAACGGCCTGGGGGGGGGGGATGTAGTGAGCCAGGAAGTGGAGAAGAGGCTCAAGACCCATGAGCTTGAAGGGAGAACCTGACATAACGGGGAGGATGGTGTTGGTTTCAAGACCCTGAGCAAGGCCCTGCTTGGTTTCTTCTACGGTGAATTCTTCGCCTGCGAAGAACTTTTCCATCATCTCGTCGGAGGTTTCTGCAAGAGCTTCTCTGTAGCCTTCCTTAAAGTTTTCCAGCATCTCGTTCATGGATGCGGGAATGGGAATCTCGATTCTCTTGCCCTTTTCAAATCTCTTACCGGTCATATCGTTGAGGTCAACGTAGCCGATATTTTTGCCGTTATCGTCGTAAATAGGAGCGTTTATAGCACAAACCTTTGCGCCGAAGGTGGCCTTAAGGTCGGTATATACTTTATGGAAGTTACTGTTGTCTTCGTCCATCTTGGATATGTAGAACATGGCGGGAACGTTGTACTTTGCGCAGAGCTTAACTGCCTTTTCGGTACCTACGTTGATGCCGTCCTTTGCGGAGAGGACGATGATTGCAAACTCGGAAGCCTTGAGTGCCTGAATGACTTCGCCTTCAAAATCGAAGTATCCCGGAGTGTCTATAATATTAAGCTTAACGCCGTTTCTTACTATGGGAGCAACTGCGGAGCTTATGGATATTTTTCTGGCAATTTCTTCGGGGTCGTAGTCACACACGGTATTTCCGTCTGCGGTCTTTCCCATTCTGTCTATTCCGTCAGTGTAATAGAGCAGAGCTTCGGCAAGGGAGGTCTTACCATCGCCGCCGTGACCTAAAAGGCAGACGTTTCTCAAATTGTTTACCGGGTATTTCATAGTGTTTTCTCCTTCCACACGGAAAAGCAAAGGTGGGAGTTTTCCGCTTGTATATTGAATAAGATTAAATAAAATGACTTAGGAAGCATTTTTTACATTATACTACAAATGACACAAAAAGTCAATAGTTAAAATCTTTGCCTTAATTAATTGGAGTATTATTTTAGTATATGTGCGATTTTCGTAAAAAATGCTACATAAAAATGACACAAAAATGAAATAATGAAGAAGAGGTAAAAAAAATAAGGCAGACTTTTGTCTGCCTTTGGTGTGTAACAGTTTTTTAATAATCCTTTTCGCCGCTTACGCCGAAGGGTCTTACGTTGTAATGGTCAACGAAGATAACGCTGTCGCTGACGCTCTTTGTAAGATATTTCTTCTCAACGCCGCCGTAGGTGATGTTGGTGGTTACCAGATTACCCATAAATATGGCGGTGCCGTTATCGGCGTGAAGGTGATAGAGGGTGGGCTTTGTGGCCATTATATTGCCTACGGCCTCAACGTATCCGCCCAGCATTCTTACGGTGTTTGCAAGGTCGCCGTTGAATATTGCGGTCTGGACGAACACCTCGCTGTCGCCCCTGACGATAAGGCTGGCGGTGGCCTTGCCGCCGCATATCATATTATATACGTAGGTGCGGCCGCGGGAGGTGGAGAGGGTGGAGCCGTGGTAGGCGTTTTTATCAAAGACGGCGCAATAGGCGATGTTGTTTACGAACACCGACATGGTGGACTTCTCTATACAGAAGCCTGCGTAGCAGTTCTTTGAAAGAAGGCCGTTTACCACTATCATGGGGTCGTCGGTTTCAAGGGCGTCGCCGCTGTTTACCAGCACGCCGTAGTCGGCGTTATCAACGTAGCAGTTGAGTATCTTTATATCCTTGCCCCCGTTTACGGCAAAGCCGACGAATCGCTCCTGCTGGTAGGCCTTGGCCGCCTCGGTGGCGTAGGTGGTGTCAAAGGTAACGCTCTTTAAAAGGGGAGAGACCGTGTCCTTTGAGTAAACGCCGTAGTAGAAGGCCGTGCCCGTCACCTTTTTTACGGTGGGGGAGTCGGCGGTGTCAAGGTAGATGCCGTTGGGAAGGTTTTGGAGGGTAAGCCCCTCAATATGTATATTCTTTGCACCGTTCTTGGTGACTATGGCGTAGGAGGTGGGGATAAGCTCTACCACATCGTCTGTGGCGGTGGATAAGGGTTCCCCAACAAAAACTATACCCAAATCAAAGAGGGATGAGCCGCTGTCCATGGTGATAAAATGCTTATCAATAAAGGCCATGGGGGTGAGGAGCAGGGTGGCCTTGTCCGAAACTCCGCAGAGGCGGACGTTCTGTTTAAGGTCAAGGTTGCCCATTACCGTATATTCGCCCTCGGTGAGGAAGATTATGCCGCCGCCGTCCTTTGAAACGGTGTCTATAAGCTCCTGAAGAGCTTCCGTATTATCCTCTGCGGTGGGGCTGATGCCATACTCGCCGGCGTAGTATATCTTATCCTTTACTTTGGGAATTGCGTCGGAGGTTGAGAGCCAGGAGGCGGATATGGCCGTGTCGGAAAACTCGTTTTCACTCTCGGTCATAAATACGTCGCCCTCAGCGTAGTTGTCGGGGGTGGTGAGGTCGTTACAGAAAACTCCCACGGCGGGCACGGTAAAGAGGCCTATGGGGTTTTCGGAAAGGTAGGAGTTAAAGGCGGAGGAGAGGAGCCCGTCCGTCATGGTGAGGGCGTAGGTTCTCCATGCGGTGAACTTGCAGTTTACAAAGGAGAGCTTGCCGCTGCCTTGAGCTACCACCGTCTGATAGGGTTGGCCGGGGAAGGAGCAGGAATTAAATACCGCCGATGTGGTAAAGCCCTTTTCGGTCTTTATGGCCGAGGAGCCCAGAAGGTCGGTGGTGCGGAAGGTGCAGGAGGCAAATGCTATGCCGTATCTGCCCGCGCTGGTCACCGTAATGGCGGTGGTAACGTTGGTTATTGAAAGAAGGGAAGCCACAGCCGAGCCGTCCATTGCCGAGGGAATGTCAAAGACGATACCATCCTTTGCGGTGTCGATCTTTACGCCGTAAATACTTGCGTCGGATACGGCGCCTATCCTTATGGCGCAAAGGCTCTCGTACATCTTATCGGTAATAAGGTCGGAGGAGAAGTCCTCTGACTTTTCGGTAAGGGAGCTGTTTATCCAGTAAATGGGGCTGAGGTTTATGTTTTCAAGTATTACTCTGTCGGTACATCTGACGATATTAAAGCCTGTACCGAAGGCGGTTATGTAGATATTTTCAACGGTGAGCTTCTTGCCGCGGGGGGAGTTGAAGTTAATGCCGTTATAAGAATTGAGAAGAGCCAGATTTGATACCGAGGCACTCTCGCCGTCGTCCTGAATAACGGTGTAGGGGTACTCCTTGACATCCTCGTACTTCTGCCCCTCGTACCACACCGTAAGGTCGCTTATGGCCGAGCCGTCGTTAAGCTTTATAAGTGGGTCGCGGAGGGTGGCCGAGGTTTCTGCACAGATGAGTATGGTGCCCTCCTCGGAGGCGGCGCCCTTTAAGGTGGGGGGAGCAAAGTTGCCTATGAGGGTGACTCCCGCGGGTATATTTATCTGGGAGGTGAGGCGGTATTTTCCTGCAGGGATATAGACCCTGCCCTTTGTCTTTGCCGCCTTGTCAAGGGTGGCCTGAATGGCCGCCGTGTCGTCGGTAATACCGTCACCCACAGCTCCGTTTTCGGTAACGAAGTAGGTTACGGCTATGTATCTGTTGTCCTTATAGGTCTTTATAAGGGTGGTCTGACCGTCGGTAAAATCGTAAAGGTCGGCGGGATTTTTGTCCGAGTTTACCGGCTCTGCAGGGCCGCATCCCGAAAAAAGGCCTATGAGAATGGCTACAGCAAGGAGCCAGAGGATGTTTGCGCTGATTCGTTTCATATATTGCTAATCCTATTAAGAAAAGTCGGTAGCGTAGAACAGGTTGGGGTCAACGGCGTGGCCGTTTACCATTACGGTGTAGTGGAGATGAACGCCTGTGGAGTAGCCTGTGGTACCCATCTGTCCAACCACGTCGCCGGTGGAAATCAGGTCGCCCTCTTTCACGTCAATGGTGTTAAGGTGGTAGAAGTAGCTGAGGACGTTCATGCCGTGGTCAATAACCACCGTCTTGCCGGTGTATTTCATATTCATTGTGAATACTACCATACCGTCCATGGGACAGATTACGTCGGGCATATTTCGGTTTGCTATATCTATACCGTTGTGACGGGTGGGCTCAAGGGCTCCGTTGGTGTAACGGAAGGTACCGAAATAGGTGGTTATCTTACCCGTGGCAGGCTCTGTAAAGGCTCCGTTTATGTAGTTCTGAGCCGAAACGTACTCTCTAAGAGGAGTGAGGTAGGTTTCCTGCTCGTTCCTCCAGGATTGGGGAACCTGAGTTGAAATGGAGAGCTGCTGGGAGGGGAAGGTGCCGTCGGTAACGGTAAAGGTCTCGGTGTGAGTTTTGCCGTTTATTTCAAAGGTTATCTCGTACTCGCCCGCCTTTGCGGAAAGGGGGATACCCATAAGGGCGGTGGGTACGCCGTTGAGGGTGGTAAAGGTCCCTTTCCATTCAAGTTCCTGGCAGTATGCTGTGACGGAGTCGTCCTTGTCGCCGTTTACCGCCTTAACAGACACTACCGAGCCTTGGGGGGCGGAGGTCTGGGAGAATTCGGGAGAGGGTTCAAGGTCTATATCAACGTAAAATCTGTAGGTTACAGTACCGTTAAAGTCAACGTCGGCAACGGTGGGCCAGGTGGCGGTTATTTCATAGATAAAGAATCCGTCTCTGGCGGGGTTGGGGATATTAGTGCCGTCGGTGAGAAGTCGGAGTATCTCCTCTCCGTCCTCGTATATGACCAGAGTCATAAGGTCGGAGGGGTAGGTGTCCATGCGGAGGGTGAAGGGGAGGGGGTTGTTTTCAATAAGGGAGTACTCGTCCTTATCTTCGCCCTCGATATTAAGGGAAAGCTGTTTTCCGTCAGCCGCGGCGTAGTTCCAGGTTCCCGAATAGGGGTCGCCCACTACTGCTCGGGAGGGAGTTTCACCGTCGTCGGTTGTAATAAGGTAGGCCGCCATTGGGGTGGTGTTGCCAAGGGCTACGGCAAAGGGTTCGGCGGAGAAAAGCTCTGTAAAGTCGGCCGCCGTCATTTTTGTTATCCTGCCGTCGGAGAGCCTTTTGAGGTATGCGATTCTCTTGAAAATGCTCTCTATATATACGCCGTAGGTGGTGGTATCACCGCTTTTTGCGTGGGTGGTGACGTAGATCTGGGGAGCCTGAGCTTCGGGAATAACCTCTTCTTTAACGTAGTCGGCCTTTTTAATAGCCGAGGACAGAATAAAGAGGTCCTCTTCCCCCGTAACGGAGGTTCCCGTGCCCTGAACGCCTGCCGTATTATATGATACCTCTGCATAGGTATAGGTGGTTTTGGACAGCTGTCCAAGCCAATATACCGCAAGGGAGAATACGGTGGCTGCGGCTAAAACTATTATGAGAAATCTGGTGGCCTTCTTAGTCATAGGTTCTCCTATTAATTTAAGAATTCAAACTCAAAGTCGTAAATGGTTACGGTGTCCCCCTCCTGAACGCCCTCGGCACGGAGTCTGTCGATGATGCCCGAAAGCTGAAGGGTGCGCTGGAAGTACTGGATAGACTCGTCGTCGTCAAGGTCGATAAGGCGCATAAGGTTTGCAATCCACTTGCCCTCTACGGAGTAGATGCCGTTTATCTTGGTAATGGTGCAATCATCTGCGGAGTATCTGTCTTCCTTCATGGGAACGTACTCGGCCTCGTAGATCTTAACGGGGGGAAGCTGACATACCTTTTCGTATACCTTGCGGATAAGGCTGTCCACCCCTTCCTTGGTTGCGGCGGAGATTTCATAGTATTCAAGACCCTCTTCTTTTGCAAAGGCGCGGAAGGCCTCGGCGGGCTCGTCGAAGCCCTCGTATACCAGGTCTTTTTTGTTGCCCACAACTATCTGGGGGCACTCGGTTATCTTGTTGCCGAAGGCCTTAAGCTCGGCGTTGATCACCTTATAGTCGTTTATGGGGTCTCTGCCCTCGCTGCCCGAGATATCTACCATATGAAGGAGAAGTCGGCAACGCTCAATGTGGCGGAGGAAGTCGTGGCCCAGGCCTGCGCCTTCGGATGCGCCCTCGATAATACCGGGGATGTCGGCCATAACGAAGGACTGCTCCTCGTCAAGACGAACAACGCCCAGATTGGGCTGGAGGGTGGTGAAGTGGTAGGCCGCTATCTTGGGCCTTGCGGCGGAGCAAACGGATATAAGGGTGGACTTGCCCACGCTGGGGAAGCCTACCAGACCTACGTCTGCAATGGACTTGAGCTCAAGAATGAGGTTTCTTTCCTCGCCGGGCATACCGGGCTTTGCAAATCTGGGAGCCTGACGGGTGGGGGTGGCAAAATGTCTGTTGCCCCAGCCTCCGCGGCCGCCCTTTGCGATAACGAAGGGCTCGTAGTCGCTCATGTCCTTGATTACAAGCCCCGTTTCCTCGTCCTTTACAACGGTGCCGAGGGGCACTTTGATAATAAGGGGCTCGGCGCTTTTGCCGTACATCTTGGAATCCTTGCCCTTTTCACCGTTCTGGGCGATGAATTTGTGCTTGAATTTCAGGTCTACCAGGGTATTTATGTTATCTACCGCCTGGAGGATGACGTCGCCGCCCTTTCCTCCGTCGCCCCCGTCGGGGCCGCCTGCGGGTACGTATTTTTCTCTTCTGAAGGTTACGGCGCCGTCGCCGCCGTCGCCTGCTTTTACGTAAATTTTGGTGCTGTCTGTGAACATGTGTTTTCTCCAATATTTGAATGTATGAGGATATTATGAATGTATTAGAGCAAAAAAATACAGAAAACGGATTCGGCGTATGCCGTAAACCGTTTTCTGTCATTAACGGAATTTTTAATCGCTTGCGATATACCGGTCTTATTCGGCGGAAACGCTTACTCTCTTCTTGGTTTTTTCGTAAGTTTCGAACTTAACAACACCGTCAACAAGTGCAAACAGGGTATCATCGGAACCCTTACCAACGTTTACGCCGGGATGGATCTTGGTACCTCTCTGTCTGACGAGGATGTTACCTGCAAGTACATACTGTCCGTCTGCTTTTTTAACGCCCAGTCTTTTGGACGCTGAATCTCTACCGTTTTTGGTCGAGCCGACACCTTTCTTATGTGCCATTAAAAAACACCTCCCGTTTAATTAGCCGTTGATAGCTGTGATAGTGATCTTCGTGTAGGGCTGTCTATGACCCATTCTTCTGCGATAACCCTTCTTGGGCTTCATCTTGAAGATTCTTACTTTCTTGCCTTTGCCGTTCTTTTCAACCTTGGCTTCAACCTTGGCACCGGCAACGTAGGGAGTTCCAGCCTTGAGGCTGCCTTCGTCGGAAATAAGCAGAACCTTGTCAAAGGTAACGATATCTTCGGGGTTGGCTTCGAGCTTCTCGATGTAGAGAACGTCGTCAACAGATACCTTGTACTGCTTTCCGCCTGTTACGAATACTGCGTACATTTCTTTTCCTCATTTATATAAGTCTCGCTATTAAGGCAGACGCCTGTCCACGCCCTATGTATAATAGGTAGGCTTTCGGACGCCGTTTTTATGGCCTCTTCTATGCGGCTCTACTATTATATCACATAATTAACGCCGAGTCAAGACCGAAACAGGAAAAAAATCAAAGTTCGAAATATTGTTAAAGTTTTCCTCGGGGAGAGTTTTATTACCGACTTTTCGGGCGTATATAATACTGTGAAGGGGTAGATTTGAGGGCGGAGAAAACGATGTCTGCCCCCAATATTATGTAAAGTATACTTATGGTTAAACTTGCTATAAAAATAGGCGGGTTTGCGACGGAATTTTGGTAGTTATTACACAAAAAGGATTTTGAGATTCCAATATATGACACAAAGTCTTGACATTTTTCTTCTCTCTTGTTATAATAACTATAATGAATTCACTGTTCCTTGACAACTGAATAATCTCCTAGGTTTAACCTATAAAAACGATACTTAATTTGTAAAACAATTTCGTATATCTACTATATTATTTATGGAGGTTAACTCACAATGAAAAAAGTACTTTCCTTTGTCGTTGTACTTGCTATGGTTCTCGCTCTTGGCGTGTCCATGTCTGCAGACGTACTCGACAATCTCCCTTCCGACATTGATACTCAGCATGAGATCGGCCCCGGCGAGCCCAAAGTTGACGGTATGCTTGACGAAGGCGTTTATACCAAGGTATATCATATGGCAGGTCAGGACGTTATCGACGCAACTCCCGGTCTTGGCGGTGCAGATACCGGTTACAAATGGTTTATGATTCCCCAGCAGAACGTTACCGAGTTCATTAACAAGGGTAATCAGCCTGAAATTACAAAATACTACATGGGTCAGACCTATGCCAACGGCTATGCTGCTTGGAGTGGCGACTACCTCTACGTATGTATTGAAGTTTTCTACGGTGACACTCCCTTCTACGGTGCTCCCGCAGACGAACCCTTCCTTATGTGGATGGGTCACTCCCTCCAGTTCTCCTTTGACCGTATAGACGCTGACTTTACCGGCGACTTTGACGACGTTCACGGCAGAGACGTAGAGTTCTATTTCGGTTATGACCTTGATAAGGGTACTTTCGTTCATCTTATCAACGAAAACCCCTACGGCATCACCGCTGATGACGTAGAGCTCAAGACTGTAAACAACAACGCAGACACCATTGTTTACGAAGCAAAGATCAACGTTTCCAAGATGAATCTTGAAACCTGCGGCAACGAGTTCTATTTCTGTGTTGCTCATAACTTCAACATCGCTGACGCTTACGACGATGACGACTGGTTCGGCTACGAAGTAGGTTGCGGATGCTTTACCATTGGTAAGAAGCTTAGCAGATACCCCGAAGAAGAAGGCCTTGGTTTCCTTAACAACAGTATGACCATGGTTCTCTCCGGTGAAGGCAATGTTCAGCCTCCCGTACATACCCACAAGGCCGGCGAAGAATGGAAATACGACGGTGAAGAGCATTGGAAAGAATGTTCTTGCGGCGAAGCTTCCGAAGTTGCAAAACATACTGGCGGCGAAGCTACCTGGGAAAAGAAGGCTGTATGTGAAGTTTGCGGCGCTGAATACGGCGAACTTGCTGAAAAGCCCCACGAACACGCAGCTCAGGGCGAATGGAAGACCGACGGTGAAAAACACTGGAAGGTTTGCGAATGCGGCGAAATAATGGAAAAGGGCGCTCATAAGGGCGGTTCCGCTACCACCGAAGCTAAGGCTAAGTGTGACGTTTGCGGCGCATCCTACGGCGAACTTGCAGAGCCCGATCACGTTCATGCTGCTGAAGCTGAATGGAAGACCGACGGCGAAAACCATTGGAAGGCTTGCGAATGCGGCGAAATAATGGAAACTGCTACCCATACCGGCGGCACTGCTACCACCGAAGCTAAGGCTCAGTGTGAAGTTTGTGGCGTTGAATACGGCGAACTTGCAGAAGCTCCCGTTGATCCCGTAGATCCTGTTGATCCCGTAGATCCTGTTGATCCCGTAGATCCTGTAGATCCCGTTGATCCCGTAGATCCTGTAGATCCCGTAGATCCCGTAGATCCTGTAGATCCTGTAGATCCTGTAGATCCTGTAGATCCTGTAGATCCTGTAGATCCTGTAGATCCCGTTGATCCTGTAGATCCCGTAGATCCCGTTGATCCTGTTGATCCCGTAGATCCTGTTGATCCCGTAGATCCTGTAGATCCCGTTGATCCTGCTCCCGCCAACGAGTTCCCCGTTGTTCCCGTTGTTATCGGTGCAGTAGTTCTCGTAGCAGCTATCATCGTTGTTGCTATCGTTCTTTCCAAGAAAAAGAAATAAGCAATAACAAGGCTTTAAGCCAAAAAAGTGAACAAGTGAATTAAATTAAATGAGCGTGCCGTCCCGGGGTCACCTGTGACGGCACGAACTTTTGTCTTGATAATAACAGACTCTGTCTTTATTATAAATAAAAATATAAAGAAAGGAGATACATATGAAGCTTTTTAAGTCTAAAAAGGACGTTGTAACCTTTATACTTTACGTTATCTTCTTCCCTCTCGGAATTGCAAAGCTCCTTCTTTGGGCATTCAAGAAGACTGCTACCGCAAACGATATCGCTCAGTATAACGAGGCTGTTGAGAGCGAAATGGAAAGAATGTCCTTCCTTCTTGCCGGTATTCCCGACGACGAAGCAAAGGGCTACCTTGCCGAAGGCGTTAAGCTTGACTTCGAGCTCAGCGACGAAAGCAGCATGATAACCATTCGTTCCGGTCAGGACTATATTGGTTACATCGACCCCCGCAACGTAAAGGCCTTTGAAAAGTTCTTCCCCACCGAGGGCTACGTAGAGAAGTTTGAATACGTAGATAACGAACCCAAAGTAACGGCCATATTCTTCAAATAAGATATTTGCGCAGATATTTTATTGAAAAAAAGACTCCCCAATCGGGGAGTCTTTTTTTTTTGTTTATCTTTCGATTAGAATTTGTCTTCGAATTCCGTGAGGTAGTCACCCTCGTAAAGCTCGATAAGACCGTTATCGGCAACCTTTGCCAGATTGGGGTCCATGGGAAGGCGGGCAACGTTGGGAATGCCCCAAGCCTTTGCAACCTCGTCGATCTTGGACTTACCGAATATTTCGTGGGTCTTGCCGCAGTCAGGGCACTTGAAGTAGGACATGTTCTCTACTACGCCAAGAACGGGAATATCCATCATTTTAGCCATTTTTACGGCCTTTTCAACTATCATGGATACCAGCTCCTGGGGAGAGGTAACGATAATAATGCCGTCAACGGGAATAGACTGGAATACGGTGAGGGGAACGTCGCCCGTTCCGGGAGGCATATCAATAAACATTACGTCTACGTCCTTCCAGATAACGTCGGTCCAGAACTGCTTTACAGCGCCTGCAATAACGGGTCCTCTCCATACAACGGGGTCGGTTTCGTTTTCGATAAGCATATTAAGGCTCATCATCTGAATACCCGTCTTGGTTTCCACGGAGAATATATGCTGACCGTCAGAGCCTGCCTTTTCCTTTACGCCGAACATCTTGGGGATAGAGGGGCCGGTGATGTCTGCGTCAAGGACTGCGGTGCGGTTACCCTCTCTCTGGGATTTTACTGCCATAAGGGAGGTTACCATGGATTTACCAACGCCGCCCTTACCGCTTACTACGGCGTATACCTTTTTAACGCTGCTCAAGTCGTTAAGCTTTTCTGTCAGATCCTGGGGCTGCTGTCTTGAGGAGCAGTTAGCCGAGCAGGTAGAACAATCGTGTGTGCATTCGCTCATTTATATACATTCCTTTCGGTTGATTTATTACCTTTATTCGTTGTCGGGGACAAACCTATGGGTTGCCTGCCCGTCCTTTTCTTCCGCCTTCATAAACTTGATATCCCCCTTAAAGCCGTACTCGGCCTGAAGAGAAGCCATATGTTTCTTCATGTCGGGAAGGTGGGTTACGGATATCACCCTCGCCCCCATTACGCAGGTGGCGGCGATAAACTGGCTAAGAGCCACGGCGGCTTCGTCGTATGCGGTGGACTGGTATACTTCGTTAAAGAGGAACATATCCTTGGGCTGCATTATGTCAATAAAGCCCGAGATGGTTTCAACCTCTTCCTCGAATCGTCCCTGACCTATATCAAGGGCGGTAAAGTAGGCGAAAATATTGGTTACGGGGGTGATTATTGCGCTCTTGCAGGGAACGGGAAGTCCCGCCTGAGCAAGAACCTGAATAACGCCAACGGCACGGAGGAATACGGTTTTACCCGCGTTATTTTTACCTGTTATGATATAGGACGCGCAATCCTTATCAAAAATCGCATCGTTGGGTACAAGGTAATCGCCGGGTCGGTTTGAGGGGTCCTTCTTTGCCTGCTTTATGGAGTACCAGAGGTCGTAAATATCCTTACATTCAAAGACGTTGCCCTCGGTGTTTATTTCGGGAAGGCAAAGGGGAAGGCCGAATTTATCGTACTTCTGTTCAAGAAGCTGGGCAAATCGGTAGAAATAGAAGCCCTCGTTAATACTGTCAAAGGGAGCCTTGAGCTGAACGACGATGGATTCCATAAAGTTGGTCATCTTTATCATCGCTCTCTCTGAGAGGAACTCCAGCTGCTTGTCAGCCTCGGGGTCGAAGCCTATAAACTCCACGTCCATTTCCTTATCCTCCATGGGGGGAGAGGAGGGGTCGTAGCTATAGGGGTCGGCGGTGAGGCGGAAGATCTCGCAGTCCTCCATACGGAAGTAGCTGTCAAGCTTTGCCAGAACCACGTAAGAGGTGTTGAGATTGAGGGTCTCGGTAAGATCGGCTCCTATCTTTTTAAGCTCTTCAAAGGCGGGGTTTGCAACCATTGAGTTTACAAAATCCCTTATCTGATTAAAGAGCACCGATTTTATATCCGAACGGTCAAGAACCTTCTTATACTGCTCGTAAATTGCCAGAACCTTAACTATACAGTCCGCAAGAGTCTGTACGGTAAAGATTGAGGATTCCTTGCCCGAGGTGGAGGTCTTGCCGTTTGTGGTCTTTGTGGAGGTGGTGGAGGTCTTGATTATCTTAAGGCTCTCGTCCAGAGCGCTTTCAAGACTGTGGATATGCTCAAGGTCGTGCATAAGGGTGGGGTTTCTGCGGAAGTCCTTGAGTATATCAAGACGCCAGTTTATGTTGGCGGGGTCCTGCTCGGGGTAGCGGAGGAGGTCGTATATCTGGCGCTGGAGAATGATGTTTACCGAGATTCCCTCTACAACCTCGTTTAAGAGAAGGCTCTGCAT
>JAZSCR010000201.1:0-8267 GCA_045530715.1 Eubacteriales bacterium | reverse complement strand
GAGAAGTGCTTCGGCTATTTCATCCGTTGAGCTTTTTTCGATCCATTGCTGAGCTTTATATATGACTTTTGTAAACTTCTCTATAAGTTCGCTGTCATTTTTCATTGTGTCTTTCATCGTTACAAAGCAGGTAAAGGGCACGTCACCGCCCGCTTCACCTACCGATGCTACTATATAACCCTGGTCTGCAAGCTCCATTGTGGATGCGGAGGGTTCAAACATGGTAACGTAGTCGTCATCCCCGCCGATAAAGGCACCACCCATAAGGTCAAAGGTCACGTCTGTTCTTACGGTGAGGTCAACGTTTGGCTCCATTCCGTTAAGTTTAAGCACGTATTCAAGCATCATTTCGGGCATACCTCCCGTTCTGCCGCCGATAACGCTTTTACCTTTAAGCTTATCCCAGGAAAAGTCATCGTCGGGAGTTTTTCCCAGAAGGAAGGAGCCGTCTTTCTTTGTAAGCTGGGCAAAGACTATAGCATGGTTTTCCTTACCCTCATTTGCTACGTATACCGCGGTTTCGGGGCCGAGAAGGGCAATATCCGCATCCCCCGTCAGCAACGCCGTCATACTTTTATCTGAACCGCCGCCGTTTGTGAGCTCTATGGTTATTCCTTCTTCTTCAAAATATCCCAAATTTATAGCTGCATAAAAGGGGGCGTAAAATATAGAGTGGGTAACTTCGTTTACACGGATTACAGTCGTATTCTTATCCTCGCATCCTGCAAAGCAGAATAACAGAGTAACTGAGAAACATAAAAGGGTAAATACTGTGATTATTTTTTTCAAAACAAGCATCTCCTTAACTGATAATGGTGTTAAATTGTGTCGATACTAAATTATATTCCTTACGGGTGTTGTATGTTACGGAGATATAGTGTATGAATTGTTTCACGAATGAAGTGAAAATTTCAAAATAATATGGTATTATATTATGGAAATAATATTGAGAGGCTGATTCAATGTTAAAAACTATGAAGAGATTGCTTGGCTATGCCAAGCCTTATTCGGGGACGATAGCCCTTACGGTTATTTCTCTCCTCGGAGCCGCCATTCTTAATCTCGTTACCCCTGCCGTTGTTCGGCAACTTACCGCCGACCTGGGCGTTCCTGGGAAACTAACCTATTCCTTGATAATTACATACGTTATTATTCTCGTGGTTGCATATCTGCTTCGCGGAGTGTTCAAGTTCCTTTCCATGTGGCTTGCACACGTTGCAGCCTGGAAATACGTTGGGGATATGACCCTTCGTGTATACGATAAATTGCAGACCCTGTCAATGAGATATTTTTCGGATAAGCAAACGGGTCAGATAATGAGCCGCGTTATTAACGACTCAAGAAATCTGGAAACCCTTATAGCCCATTCCTTGCCCGATATGTTTTCAAACGTTGCCGTTATAGTCAGCGTAGGCGTTATGATATTTTTCATTAACCCTCTTCTTGCGGCTATAACCCTGATTCCCGTTCCCTTCGTTCTTTTCGTAAGCACATTTTTCTCCAAGAAGGTTGCTCCTCTGTTTAAGATAAACCAGAGGGTTCTGGGTGAGCTTAACGCAAAGGTTCAGGATAATATTTCGGGTATAAAAGAGATCCAGTCCTTCTGCAAAGAGGATTACGAGCATATCCGAATGAAGGATTTCTGTAAAATATACAGCGGCGTAAACATCAACGCTAATTTTGCAAACGCTATTTATCAGCCCTCCGTAGAGTTCCTTACCTCTTTGGGCACTGTTCTTGTTATGGGTGTGGGCGGTGTTCTTGTCTTGAAGGATGCCCTTTCCACTGCGGACATTGTGGGCTTTTTTATGTATCTATCCCTCTTCTTCCAGCCTCTTACCGTGCTTGCCCGTCTTGCGGAGGATATTCAGAACGCTAATGCAGGCGCCGAGCGAGTATTTGAGATACTTGATACAGAGTCTGAAATTCAGGATTCTCCCGACGCAGATGCCGAGTTTGTTTCCGAAGGTAATTTACAGTTTGAAAACGTTACCTTCTATTATAAAGAGGACGAGC
Organism: Eubacteriales bacterium; assembly: GCA_045530715.1. GTDB lineage: Bacteria > Bacillota > Clostridia > Oscillospirales > UBA644 > JAZQLP01. The sequence continues at coordinate 6,251 of JAZSCR010000201.1, read as the reverse complement.
CCGTTCTTAAGGACGTATCCTTTGATATAAAAGCGGGAACAATGACTGCCTTTGTTGGTGCTACGGGTGTGGGTAAGACCACCGTCGTATCCCTTATTGAAAGGTTTTATCAGCCCGTAAACGGCCGTATACTTATAGACGGTCGTGATATAAGGTCATTGACCCAGAGGGCGTTGAGAAACAATATATCCGTGGTTGAGCAGGACGTATTCCTCTTTAACGGTACCGTATACGAAAACATCGCTTACGGCGCTAAGGGAGAGGTTTCAAAAGATGAGGTTCTTGCCGCCGCAAAGGCCGCTCACGCCGATGACTTTATTAAGGATATGCCCGAAGGGTATGAAACGAAAATAGGGGAAAGAGGCGTAAGGCTTTCGGGCGGTCAGAAGCAAAGAATTGCAATCGCCAGAGCAATCCTCCGCGATACCCCCATTTTGGTGTTTGACGAGGCAACTTCCGCTGTTGATAACGAGACCGAGGCTCTTATACAGAAGGCCATAGACGAGCTTTCTCAGAAGCGTACCGTTATCGTTATTGCCCACCGCTTATCTACCGTAAGAAAGGCTGATAATATAGTCGTTCTTAAAGAGGGTAAGGTGGTAGAAGAGGGTAACCATAACGAGCTTATGAGCCTTTCCGGTATATATGCAGACCTTTATAACGCAGGCAAAGAATACGCAGGAATTAACTAATCAATAACTAATAAAAGAGTAAAGGCACCGCATCTGCGGTGCCTTTACTCTTTATAGGGAAAATCATCCTAAAATATCATATGTGACGGTTGCCGTTTTTTTGCTTAACTCTGCCTGAATGACAGGACGTATGGATTGAAACAGTTCTGCTGAAGTCATTTCGCCGCGAACAACCTGCGCAAAGTATCCGTCAAGCAACCAACTGCTATTTCCATAATAAGTGGAGTGGTCATCGTTGCAATGCTCTACCATATACATATATGTATCGAAATCTCTGCCTTCGGGATCCTGGAATATATCTTCAATAAGATAATCTTGCCAACTTTGAACGTTGTCAAGGGGCTTGAAGAGTTCTTCCATAAAGATACCGATATTCTCGGAGGTATTATCAGACTGGTTGAGTATAAAGTGATATAGAGTTGAATAGTTAACGCTTGTAGAAACGTCATCCGGAGATCCGTTAGGACCGTAGGGGAAGGTAATCACTCCATATTCGTTTACCAAAGTAGATATTGATTCACTGTTAAGGGTGGCAGGTGCTGTTGTTGCATCCCCTGAGCTTGAGGAGAAAAACACAGCTGTTCCCGCAACAAAATAATTCTCTCCACCGCAGTGATAGAGACCTCTGTGTCTGAGGTTGGAAAGAAAATCGAGAGCCTGGATTCCCGCATTCGTATCAAAACCGAATGTATAATTTCCGTTCGGATCTGTGTCAAGGGCTTTTAAACCGTTAACAAACATAATGGAAACTGCATCCTCGTTAAAGGATACTGCCTGCCACGGATAAATTTCCTGGTCGGTAAAGCCTGAATCCTTTATCGTCTGAAGCATCGTCGTAAAGGTATCCCAGCTCCACATCTTACGTTCGTAATACTCGTAGGGATTTGTAACACCGATTTCTCTGATAAGCTCGGTATTAAACAGGAGGCTGCCCTCAACGCTGGGGCCGTATGACCATTCATTGGGGTAGAATCCATAGTGGTTTCCATCGGAAAATCTTGCTGCGCTGATGAAGTTTTTATAACCCCATTTATCGCTTCCTGCATCTATGGTTTCAATGTCTTCGAGAGAATAGAGAACACCCATCTGATATTTATCAATGCCTTCGTATCTTGGAGCTGTCTGATAAAAATCGTATACGTTTTGCTGTATTGCCAATCTACTGGTAAGATCTCCGCCCTTTAAAGGCTGGGCTTCAGTAATGATCTCCAGATTGTATTTTTCTTCCATGTCGGCGTATCTCTGAATGATGGCATCTCCGATAGTCGTCTGCCCCTGAGTGGGAATAAACAGCTCGGAGCTTACTATACCCCATCTGAACGTTGTGTAATCCAGAGGGTTATCTTCGTTGTCTCTTCCCGATCCGTCGTCAACTTTTGTTGGAACGCAGGCTGTGAAAAGGAATATTACCAATAAAAGAGTGAAAGCCAATACTCGTTTAAACATAATAGTTAACTCCATGAGGTATTTGTTTTAAAAGATTATCTCATATTTTTATTGATTTCTGCATTTATCTTCTGGCGAACTTCTTCGAATGCGGAAGAAGCAGCCATTTCACCTGCTACGACTTTTTTGTACAAGCCGTCAAGAGTGGAAGAACTTTCGGTATAGAAACCGGACATATCGTATTTTGCGTGCTCTATCATGAATATATAGTTTTCGTAGTCTCTGTCATCAAAGAATACGATCTCCTGGCAACGCTCTTTCCAGTTAAGGTAGCCGTCACCATCAAGGGGAGCAAACATTTCTTCCATAAACAAACCGATGGTATCGGAATCGTTTTCGCTCATATTGAATATGAAGTTAAGGTCAGTAGTGTTGTAGTAACAAGCGGATACGGTTTCTCTGCTACCGTTGGGACCCCAGGGGAACTGGATGATACCGTAGGTAATGTTGGAAGAAGCTATGCCGCTATCTGACAGGGATGAGCTGTCAATGTTGGTAGCTTCGCCGGAGTCTGAGGAATAGAAAGCCGCATTTCCGTCAAGGAAGGTAGATCTTGCGTTATTACCGGTGATTCCGCCGCCTAAAAGACCTGCCTGTCTGAGTCTGGACATAAAGTCAAGGGTTTCAATACCTGCAGTGGAATCAAAGCCGTATTCGTATTCACCGGTGGATTCGTTTTTAACTATGGGTGAAAGTCCGTTTGCAAAGAACATTGAAACAGAGTCTTCGTTATATACGGGGCTTGCCCAAGGCATAAGGTCGGGATCTGCAGTCTTTAAGGTCTGAAGAATGTTTTCAAAGTTGCTCCAGGTCCAAGCATTCTGCTCCCAAAGCTCATAGGGAAGGGTAACGCCGTATTCGTCAAGAAGTTCGGCATTGAATATCATAATACCTTCAAGCTCGGGGTTAAAGGGCCATTCGTTGGGGAAGAATCCGTAATGCTGTCCTTCAAGAAGACCAATGGACAGATAGCTTTCAGGACCCCATTTTTCATCTGTGGGATCAATAGTTTCTATTTCTTCAAGAGCGTAGAGAACTCCTTCGCTCTGGAAAGGCATACCGATATCTCTCATATCTGACCAGAGAAGGTCGAACATATCCTTCTGGGTATTAAGACGAAGGGTAACTTCCTGATCTTCTTTTCTGCTGTCAAGGACTTCTACGGTGAGCGTCATATCGTATGTATCACGAAGCTCCTGATATCTTGCCAAAATGGCATCACCTTCAGGGGTTGCTCCGGGAACAGGAGAGAAGAGGTCGCCTCTTATTACGCCCCAGATAAAAGATGTGTAGGACAGGGGATCGTCAGCGTTTACGCCGTCATTATCTTGACCTGCTCTTGTAGCCGTACAAGCGGTGGTGAAGATTGTTACGCACAGCAGCAGTATGGCTAAAAGTTTTCTTAACATAGCGGATATTCTCCTTTCGCTATTGGGAAATTATACTTAATTATTGTGTGTGAAAACACTTACACTTGATTATATCATAAAAATATAATTTTGTAAAGGGGAAATACAGGAAAAAAACCTTATTTTTTTACAAAGTTCTCTACTATATATTTTGATGTAAAGAAAAAGTGCCACAGGCAATTTGCCTGCGGCACTTGATAAATTGGTTAATTAGTCAATAGAATTTATGTTCTTTTCAATTTCGTCGTTTGCTTTTGCGGTAATCTGCTCAAATACACCTGCAAAGGACTTTTCTCCGATTATAGCATCGCCGAATAACTCGTCAAGCTCACTGCTTATTTTTTCCAGCTGTACGGAGTAGTCGTAGTTGCAGTGTTCGAGCATGTACATATAGTTTTCAAAGTCTTCTTCGTGATGGAAGATGTTATCCTGACAGTATTCTCTCCAGTCGGAAACTCCGTCGAGGGGATCGAAAAGGATATCCATAACAAGACCGATGGTATCGGAGTCGTTATCACTCTTATTAAGAATGAAGTTCATAGGAGTGGACCAGTAAACGTTTGAGGATACGGTAGAGGCATCAGCATTGGGGCCGTAGGGGAAGGTTACGATACCGTATTCGTTTACAAGAGAAGCAATAGCTTCGGACACAACGCCGTTTGCATCAACGGAAGCGGTGGTACTGGTTGCTGCGCTTACAGTACAGGTGAAGAAGGCGGACGTCTGATCTACAGCAAAGAGCTGTTTACCGTTGGCACCGTAGAGTCCCTGGCTCCAAAGCTTGTTCATCCATTCAAGAGTTTCAATACCGTGGTTGTTTTCGTTAAAGCCGAATACGTACTTGCCGGTGTAGTCATCCTTGATAACGCCGGAAAGACCGTTACTCATAAGTATGTACCATGCGTCGTCGTGCATAGTTCCTGTTACCCAAGGAGTGCTGGAAGGATCGTATGTCTTGAGGGTGTTGAGAACCGTTTCAAAGTTTGCCCAGTTCCAGTTACCCTGTTCCTGATATACGTAGGGAAGTTCTACGCCTGCATCTTCAAGGATCTCATTGTTGAACATGAGAACACCGCTGAAGTTGGGAACCTCTGCCCAAGCGTTGGGGAAGAAGCCGTAGGTTACACCGTCGTATCTTGCACACTGGGTATAAGCATTGTAGCCCCATTTTTCTTCGTCTTCGTAATCGATGGTTTCGATTTCGTTAAGAGCATAAAGGGCATCCATGTGATAAAGTTCCCAGCCGATCTTTCTGGAAGTACCCATAAAGATATCGGGAACGTTCTGGGAAATAGCCATACGCTGAAGAAGTTCGGAAGATTCGTTCTTCATATCTTCAATAATGAAATCAAGACCGTAATCTTCTCTCAACTCGTCGTATCTGGCAAGCATAGCGTCGCCTCTGTCAGTAGAGTTGATAAGGGAAGGATGGTATGTTTCATAATAGGAGTTACCCCATCTGAAAGTAACGTATGCGAACATATCATCGCCTTCGTTGCCGCCGTCAACTCTCTGAACGGTACAAGCAGTAGCGAAGATCATAAGGACCAGCAATAAAATTGCCGCGATTCTTTTAAACATAAAAACCTCCATATCGCCGTTTACGGCGACAAAAATAAATGTGAGTTCTTTTTTAATCTGTACGCCTTGGGTGTGCGCAGCGTACAAATAACTTCATTACATTATAACATATTTCTCGCCCCTTGTAAAGGGGTTTGACAAAATAAAATTGAAAAAATATGTTGAATCTTAAAGTACCTTAGGTTATTAATAAGACAAGAGCTACCCCGTTTAAGGATAGCTCTTCCAATCAAATTAAAATATTCTTTTGTTAAGGACGGAGATCAGTCTGTGCAGGGCAGGGGAAAATACGATGTTGACAAGGAATTCAAAGATGAAGTTTATACCCGCAACTCCAACTACAAGGAAGTAAATTACCGTAGAGCCTTCATCAACGAAGTTGGCTGAAAGGGTGTCCGCAATAAAAAGACCGCCGACAATGAAAATACCGGTGTTTATTACGGGAACAAGGGCAGACGCCAAAACCGTCGCAAGGAGAGGTTTTTTCGTATACAATCCCTTAAATACAAGGCCTGCAAGCAAACCCGCAAGTGAGGTCTTTAAAGTACAGATAAGGAACGTAGCAATGGGGTTGTTCGTGAAAAGAACCGCTGTAAACAGAGGATCCATACCCATTACGCCGTAGGTGATAAATACGACAAGACCGTAAATAAGCCCTAAAGTAAATCCTGCCCAGGGCCCAAGGAGCATCGCTCCCAAAGCAATGGGGATCAGGGTCAAGCTTATAGGTGTGGCGAGGAATGGCAAACGTATGCCTATACCCGAAAAATGAAGCAGTAAAACGATTGCCGTAAGTATAGCAAATTCCGTCATTCGAATTATGGATTGATGGTTCTTTTTTGCCATAAAATAAGCCTCCTGCATGTTGTTCTTATACGATCATTATAGTGCAGAAATGTGACAAGACAATAATCTAAATCTATATAAAATATGAATAAATGAGTCGAAAAAAACACCCGAAAAATCGGGTTTGTGAAATGATTGTGAAATTATGAGAGAAGCATTGACAAACTGCCTTTTTTGTGATATAATACCAAAGCAATCGAAAAGCCGACTAACAGAGCCGGGGGACGATGTGCCGGAGTGGCGGAATAGGCAGACGCCCGGGACTTAAAATCCCGTG
>JAZSCR010000074.1:0-3638 GCA_045530715.1 Eubacteriales bacterium | reverse complement strand
AAGACTCCCCTCGGGGAGTCTTTCTCTATTTTTATTCTGCAGGTTTAAAATCTTTAATGATCTTTAAGGCTTTTTCTGCATTGTTTTTAAGAAGGTCGTAAACCGTGCAGGCCATAAGTTTTGCAGGGGTGATATAGATTGACTCTTTGTTTGTAATTGTGTAATCTTCCCCGTGGGCGGTTCCCGTTATTCCGCCTAATATGGGCTGTATAGAGGGAATCTTAAGACTTAAGTCACCCATATCTGTGGAGCCTGTCATATCTATTCCGTGACAGATATATTCTTCGCCAAGTATGTCCTTTGCGTTTTCTTCGAATATATCTCCCAGAGTTTTATCCTGCATAAGGGGCATATATCCTTGAATATCCTCTATTTCGCAGTCGGCGCCTACTGCCAAGGCTCCTGCCTTGACAGCGTTATCCACCTTTTGACATGCGTCTTTTATGGCTCCGGGGTTTCCGCCTCTGACGTAGGTCTCTATTTCCGTCTTTGCGGGGATAACGTTTACAAGCTCGCCACCGTTGGTTATTATGGGGTGGATACGCACCTTATCCTCGTCACGGAAGGTCTCTCTGTTTGCGTTAATACCCATAAGAGCCATCATGGCGGCGTTAAGTGCGTTTGTTCCTTCCCAAGGACGGCTGCCGTGAGATGCTTTGCCTGTAAAGGTTATATGCTTTGCAGTAAAACCAAGGCTGGTACTTCCCATATGAAGATATGGCTCGGGGGAGTTTGCAAGGGCGTGTACCATTATTGCGATGTTTACGTCGTCAAAAGCTCCTATACGGATAAGCTCCTGCTTGCCGCCGAAAAATTCTATCTTGCCTTCCTTACGGAGACTCATTCTGTAATCAAGTTCTGCGAATTCTTCTGCAGGTACTGCAAAAAATGTTATCTGTCCGCAAAGGTCCTTAAGTGCACCGCTTTTCAGAAGTCCGTAGGCTGCACCCAACATGGTGGCTACCTGAGCATTATGGCCGCAGGCGTGAGCTGCACCCGTTTCGGGATTTGCAAAGGGATGTCCGTAGCATTTTACGGCATCCATTTCACCGATAATACAGATATTTACAGGAGTATCGTCTATTTTAAGTGTTGACTTTACGCCCGTTACGGCAAGCTCTGAAATATATTCAAGACCAAGGCTTTCAAATTCCTTCTCCACAAGGGCTGCGGTCTTAAATTCTTTATAGCCAAGCTCGGGATTTTTCAGAATGGTTTCGCCGATATCTATAATGTGTTGACGGTACTGGTCGATAGTTTCTATAATAGAATTTTTCATTTTACTTTACCTTTGGATAGCCTTTATAGAGGTGAACGATGTTCAGGTCTTCGGGCATATCAAGACCGTGAGAGCCGCATTCCTCATCGATTTCGTGACAGCCGTGGTCCATGGCAAAGCCTACTAAAGTGTTGTGGTTCTGCCAAAACCTCTCAATAAGTACGCTAAACTCACCAAATGCTGCAGCGTTCTGTCTTAATTCGCCCAGAGCATCAATGCTTTCGGGACCCGACTTGTGCATTCTTGCATCATAATTTCCGTTATATACTACGATAAAATCATGCTCGTCCTTCATAATGAGTTCGGCAGCCTTGGCATTGATCTCCTCATAACTGTCGTAAATGAAGTAGTCGAGTTCTCTTTGGAGAAAGATTTTTGCTATACTACAGTTTTTAATCGCAATTATAGCTACCTTTTTGCCTGTCCTGATAAGGGCATCAAAGATAGTATCAATAGTAAGTACGGGTTTTGTGTATTTTTGAATGCCGTGAACCTCGGGCTGAGCTCCCGTATACATAGTGCCAAAGCAAACGGGGGTCACAGAGGGCATTACGGTGCGGTAGGGGAGGAAAAGCTCTGTGCGGTTAATTGCCTCACGAAGCTGGAGGGCATATTTTTCGTATACCCACTGACCAATGGCATCAGGGTTGTACATGAAGATCCTGTCGGCTTTTTCTCCGCCGAACACGGTATCAACGTATTCCTTAAGACGCTCGTCTGCAGGGGCTGCCTTTTCGGGGGCGTCTATGCCTATGGTATATGACAATGCGGCGCAAAGAGTATCAAGAGAGGTTTCGTTAAGCGCGTTGTTCATTATTTTATCTCCTTTTAGTCTATGGGAATTTCCATAGGCTTTCTATTTTTATAAAAATGATATTTTTCAAAGCCTATCTTCTTTAAGATCTCCATGGATTCTTTAAATCCAATGGCGAGGCTGGTTGTCCTATGAGCATCGCTTCCTAAGGTAATTAATTTTCCGCCCATATCTCGGTAGGTTTTGATTATTTCTTCGTCGGGACACAGCGCTCCGCCGAATTCTTCTCTTGTGATCCCTGTGGTATTTATTTCCAAAGCAATGCTTCTGTCAATAATTATCTTCAGAATACTCTTTATCATGGAATCAAGGCAAGAGATATCCAGATTGCGCTTATGCCTGCCGTTTATGTAGCGGAGGGGGCAGGTTAGGTGGGCTAAAACGTCAATATCTGTTCTTTCGGCCATAAGTCCGATGGCTTCAAAATATGCTTTGAGATAATCAATTAACTTTTGGTCGGATATGCTTTCGTCGTATACTATTTTCGAGTATTGAAGATCCCAATCCATGTTTTTTAAGTAATGTATGGATCCAAGCAGGACGTCAAAGTCGTAAAGAGAAAGAAGCTCATCGTTACCCTTGGGATCGTCTAAATATTCGTCAACCTCAAGGCCGCAGGTGAGAAGAAGCTTGTCCCCGTATTTTTCTTGACCGTATAAAACGTCCTTTATGCCCTGCTTTATTGCAGGAAGGGGCTTAAAGTCGGGGAAATAATGGAGGTATACGGGGGAGATGTGGGTGTGCTCTGTAACCGCAACACCCTTCACTCCCATTTCTACTGCCGTTAAGCAGAGGTCGTCAATGGTTTGAGCTCCGTCAGGGGAGTTTATCGTGTGAGTATGAGAGTCGTACATATCGTTATCTTTCTATCATAAGTTCAAAGAATTCTTTAAGCTTTCTCGAAGTCATTTCCACTTCTTCCTTCGTTGCCTTGCCTACAGCGTAAAGATACATCATATCTCCGCTTATTTTTGCCAGGCGGTCGTGAATAGGGTAGAAGTGTTCCATAAGGAAGTTTGTGTATTTTTGCAGTCTGTAATCGCCTATAATGCGGTACCTGTCTGCGGATGTATCAAGCGCAACGGAGTACATATCCTTTACGGCTGCGATAATATCCTCTCTTGTATTGCTCTTTGCAAAAACGATGGTGGAGCTAACCTTCTGGTGGGGATTTCTTGCAGTTGAACCGTGGCTGTCGGTAGAGCCTACAATGGGGTGTACTCTTCCTTTTTTCCACTCGTCGTAGTATATTGCAACCTGGAGGACGGTTTCTTCGTAACTTGGCTGACCTCCTATTACCTCGTATGCATCAAAGGGATGCTTTTCGAGCATATATCTGGTAAAAGGCTCGGGTACGTTCCACATGTCTGCCAACCACATGGGATGCGCGAAAACTCCGAGGCCGTCGGCCTCTCTTATTTTGTCAAAAGCCCATTTGCATACCGCGTAGGACCTCTTTTCGACGTTATCGGGACAGTCGGTTATCTCTTCGTCCTCTTTATCTATAATTACGTCGTAGTCCTCTCTCTGAATAATTTCGGGAGG
>JAZSCR010000066.1:0-9004 GCA_045530715.1 Eubacteriales bacterium | reverse complement strand
TACGGGTGGGTGGTAGCCACCTTCCCCATGCTTACCATACTTTACGGATTGGGCATATTGGTTCTTGGGCTTGCTAAGATACAGTGGACTGCCAATCTTGTAAGGGCAAAAAAAGACAAGTGGTTTCTGGCAGCCCTTGCGGCTCTTTTATCTATGATACTTGCGGTCGTGATTTTGCTTAATCCCTTTCCTTCTGAGCATACCTTATGGATGTTTACTGGGATAGCTCTTATAATTGAAGGCGTTTTTGATATCGTGATTCTTATTATTAATAATTTGAATGTAAAGGAGGACGAGAATTGAAAAGAGAAGTTAAGATCGGCCTTCAGATAGCGGGCGGGATATTCGCTTTGTTTCTCTGTATATATTATTGGCCCAATATCTCGGCCATAGGCTCTAAAATTCTCGGGGCCGCCATACCCCTTCTTATAGGATGCGTAATAGCCTATCCTGTCAGTATTCTTATGTCTTTCTTTGAAAGGCATTGGTTTCCCGGGACAAAGAAGAAATGGCTTATTTCTCTGCGTAGTCCCATAAGTCTTATCTTTGCCATTCTTTCGCTGTTGGCTATAATTGCATTGGTCATATGGTTAGTGGTACCCCAGCTTGTATCCTGTTTTAAGCTGATAATTGACCTTCTTCCCGGCGTTTTTAACGACATTTCTCAAAAGATAATTGCCCTAAACGTCCTTCCCGACGACTTGGAGGCTATGCTTAAGGGTATAGATTGGCAATCCCGTATCGGTCAGATAGCCGAGCTTCTTACAACGGGCGTAGGCAATATAATGGATACGATCTTAAAGGCAATAGGCGTTGTTTTTGACGGTATCGTTACCGGATTTCTTGCCATTATCTTTGCTCTGTATATCCTTCTTGCAAGAAAGACTCTTAAGAGGCAGGGGATAAAACTGATGGAAAGGTACCTTAAGCCTTCCCTTAAAGATAAGGTGCTTTACGTTCTTTCGGTTCTTAACGATAGCTTTCATAAGTTTTTCGTGGGACAGTGTACCGAGGCTCTTATCCTTGGTGTTCTGTGTACCGTAGGTATGCTGATATTCCAATTCCCTTATGCCACCATGATTGGCGCGTTTATTGCTTTTACGGCTCTTATTCCCGTTGCAGGCGCTTATATCGGTGCGGGCGTTGGTGCGTTTATGATACTGACAGTATCGCCTGTAAAGGCATTACTGTTTATTGTATTTATAGTTATCCTTCAGCAGCTTGAGGGTAACCTCATATACCCCAAGGTGGTGGGTTCATCCATAGGCCTTCCCGGTATCTGGGTTCTTGCCGCCGTTACAATAGGTGGCGGTGTGATGGGCGTTGGAGGTATGCTTATAGGTGTACCCGTTGCCGCGGCAATCTATCGTATTGTTAAGGAGGACGTAAATAATAAATGTCCTTTGACGGCTACTGTAACAGCCCCTCATCAAAAGAAACCGACAGAAGTCAAGCCTAAAACTACGAAAAATAAGGTTAAATAAAATTATCCCAAGGCAGAACGGTCTGTCTTGGGATTTTATTTTAACAATTATGCCCTTGACATAATAGTCGATTTTTGGTACAATAAATAGATAATATGGTATCATGGAGGATGTTCGGCATTTATGGGCATAAGTTCACGTAAAAAGCTTGTGGTTGGCATTCTTGCCCACGTAGACGCAGGAAAGACCACTCTTTCCGAAAGCCTCCTTTATTTATCGGGTAAAATACGTAAATTAGGTAGGGTAGACCACCGTGATACCTATCTTGATACAAATCCTATTGAGAGAGAAAGAGGTATAACCGTCTTTTCAAAGCAGGCAAGATTTACTGCTGCGGGTATGGACGTTGTGTTGTTAGATACGCCCGGTCACGTGGATTTTTCGGCTGAAGCCGAGCGTACTCTTCAGGTGCTTGACTATGCCATACTTGTTATAAACGGTACTGACGGAGTGCAAAACCACACTCTTACTCTTTGGCAGTTACTTAAAACATACCGAGTGCCCACCTTTATTTTCGTTAATAAAATGGACCTTCCCTCCGCAGGAGAAGAGGGTATTGCTGCAGAGCTTCAAAAAAAGCTTGACCCCACGTGCTTTGCTATGTTTACAAACGAAAGTTTGCATACGAGAAACGAGCGCTTGGCAGTTTATTCTGAGTCTTTTCTTGAATCCTTCCTTGAAAGCGGTAATATTGACGATTATGCCGTTGCTGAGCTTATTGCAGAGAGAAAACTTTTTCCCTGCTTTTTCGGTGCGGCCTTGCACCTTACGGGGGTAGAGGAATTCATAAGCCGTTTTGCTCTTTGGACGTTGGACCCTGCTTACGGAGAGACCTTCGGTGCGAAGGTTTATAAGATTTCCAGAAATTTCAGCGGCGGCGTTCAGGGTGGCGGAAATCGAATCACATTTATGAAGATAGTAGGCGGAAGCCTTTCTGTCAGAGATGAAATAAGATACGTTCGTGAGGACGGCACTCCCGTAACCGAAAAGGTGTTTCAGATACGTCTTTATTCGGGTGATAAATTTGAACAAGTCGATACTGTTTATTCTGGTGATATATGCGGCGTTATAGGCTTGAGTGGCACCTATGCAGGTCAGGGCTTGGGGGACGAGCCTGATGCATCACGTCCCGTTCTTGAGCCCGTTTTGACATATAAGTTGATTTTGCCCGAAGGGTGTGACGAAAGGCTGTTTTATCCTAAGCTCAAACAGCTTGAGGAGGAAGAGCCCGCACTTCATCTGGTATGGAAAGAGGAACTTCGTGAAATACACGCCCAGCTTATGGGCGAGGTTCAGATAGATATTCTAAAACGTCTGATTAAAGAAAGATTTGATATTGACGTGTCGGTAGGCACGGGTAAAATCCTTTATAAAGAAACTCTCACCGAACCCGTAGTTGGCGTGGGACATTTTGAGCCATTACGACATTATGCGGAAGTGCATCTTCTTTTGGAACCTCTCCCTCAGGGAAGTGGAAGAGTTTACGATACCCAATGCTCCGAGGACGTCCTTGAGAGAAATTGGCAAAGGCTTGTGCTTTCGCATTTGAGCGAAAAGGAGCATAAAGGCGTGCTTATGGGTGCGCCCCTTACCGATGTAAAGATAACCCTTCTTACGGGAAAAGCTCACAAAAAGCACACCGAAGGTGGGGATTTTCGTGAGGCTACATGGAGAGCTGTAAGACAGGGGCTTATGATGGGTAAATCTCAGCTTCTCGAGCCTTTTTATAAATACCGTATGGAGTTACCATCCGAATATACAGGAAGGGCAATAAATGACCTTCAGATGAGAAATGCGGAGTTTAAAATCGAGAATTCCGACGGGGAACTCACCGTTATAGTAGGCAGGGTTCCTGTATCCGAAATGCGTGACTATTTTACTGAGCTTAACGCATACACCAAGGGCTTTGGACGTCTTTTCTGTACCTTTGACGGATATTTCCCTTGCCACGATACACAAAGCGTTTTGGAGTCTGTGACCTATTTCCCCGAGGCAGATATTGAGAATCCCCCTCATTCTGTTTTTTGTGAGCACGGCGCAGGATTTGTGGTTCCTTGGGACGAGGTGCCAAAGTATATGCATCTTGAGAGTGGGTACGGTAAAAAGCCGAGAAACGATTCCGAATCCTTATTGGCAGCGCCCAAGACTATTGCAAGAAATTATCATATTGACGATAAAGAGCTGGAAGCTATAATGCTTCGTGAATTCGGCCCCATAAAACGGCGCCAATACAGTGATGCAAAGGTAATTACTGCCGACGAGCAGAAAAAGTCAAAACAGAAAAAGCAAATACTCATTCTTGACGGATATAACCTTATTTTTCAGTGGGATTTCCTTAAGAAAACCGCTGAGGATAACCTGGAAGTTGCCCGCGACATCCTTATGGATATAGTTGGGAATTACGTTTCATATACAAAGGCTGACGTTACCCTTGTTTTTGATGCCTATCTTGTAAAGGGCGGAAAAGGAAGTGACTTTGAAAGAGACGGCTACAAGGTGGTATATACCCAACAGGATGAAACGGCGGACACCTATATTGAAAGGCTTTGCCATGAACTTGGCCCCAATTTCAACGTAAGAGTTGTAACCTCTGACCGATTAATAAGACTTTCTGCTATTCATGCAGGAGTTTTTAAAATGTCTGCTGAGGAATTTGAAGACGAGATACGCCGTATGAATACGGAGATTACCGAATATATAAAAAAGATTTCCGCAAAGGATATCGGATTTGGCAGAATAGGAGACATTGTTTAAAATGCCATATAAGAGAATTTTAACAGTACAGGATATTTCCTGCTTTGGACAGTGCTCGGGAACCGTAGCGTTACCCGTGCTTTCCGCCTGCGGTCTTGAAACCTGTATTATACCTTCCGCCGTGCTTTCTACCCATACGGGAGGATTTAAGAATTATACGTTCAGGGATTTGACGGAGGATATTCCTGCCATTGAGTCCCATTGGAAAGAGCTTGGTATAACCTTTGATGCTATCTACGTAGGATATCTGGGGAATCACGAGCAGATAGACGACGTTAAGGAGATGTTTTCAAGCCTTCTCGTTCCCGGCGGTAAGATAATCGTTGACCCAGCTATGGGAGATAACGGCGTACTTTACGACGGATTTGACAAAGAGCATGTTGAGGAAATGAAAAAGCTCTGTTACGAGGCACACGCTCTTCTTCCCAACATAACCGAGGCTTGCTTGCTTACCGATACCCCTTACAAAGAAATACACGATGAGGCTTATATCAAAGAGCTGATTGATAAACTTTCGATTTTTGGTGCGAAAAATATCGTATTGACAGGCGTTTGTCCCTCAAAGGAAGAAACAGGCGTTGCCATAATGTCTGAGGGCGAACTGACTTTATATATGCACCATCGTGTAGATAAAGTGTTTATGGGTACGGGCGACGTTTATTCTGCCGCAGTTGCGGGAGCCTGGATAAGAGGCCGTGATTTTAAATGGTCAGCTCAGCTTGCGGCAGACTTTACTCTTAAATGTATTGACAAAACCTTTTCCGATCCGGACCATTGGTATGGAGTTAAGTTTGAAAGAGCCTTGCCCTATCTTATTTATAAATTAAACCCCTAAAGATTATTGACAACCATATTTTTTTGTGCTATAATCTCATTGAAAATTACAACGGAGGATAGTTTCCGTGAAGGATAGAAACATACCCTTTTACAACGTAATAATGAAGTGCAGCTCCTATGAAGACAAGCCCATATCTTTGCCTGAAGGATATACCTTTTCCCCTTATAAAATGGGCTTCGGTAGGTATTGGGCAGAAATGGAGTATGCCGTCGGAGACTTTGCTTCTGTAGTGGATGCTGAAAAGTATTTTTGCGAGAGTCTTTTACCCGAACTTGCGTTGAATCCCGAAAAGGGCGTGTTCATCCTTAATAAAGAGGGTATTCCCGTAGGCTCCTGTCTTTCCTGGTTCCATCCCAAGGGTGAGGGGGAGGCCGCATCCTTGCATTGGGCGGTTGTTTCACCTTTTGAGCAGGGAAAAGGCCTTGGCCGCGCCGCTTGCAGTATGGCGCTGAAACTGCACGCCGATAAAGGGGAGCTGCCCGTATATCTGCATACTCAGCCCTGGAGCTGGACAGCGATGCTTTTATATATTTCTTTGGGTTTTAAGGTGCAGATGACCGATACTTTTTCGAAATATGAAAATCAGTACTCTCAAGCTATGGATACCCTCAAGGCCGTTATGCCCGAAGATCTGTACAGAGTGCTTGAAATAAATTCAGAAAATTAATATTCATTATATTGGAGGTTACTATTATGGCAAACAAATACGCAGGTACTCAGACCGAGAAGAATCTCGAAGCCGCTTTTGCAGGCGAATCTCAGGCCAGAAACAAGTATACATACTTTGCTTCTAAGGCAAAGAAGGAAGGCTTTGAGCAGATAGCTGCCCTTTTCCTTAAGACTGCCGATAACGAAAAAGAACATGCTAAACTGTGGTTTAAGGAGCTTGAGGGCATAGGCGACACTGCCGCAAACCTCGCTGCTGCGGCTGACGGCGAAAACTACGAGTGGACCGATATGTACGACGGTTTTGCAAAGACTGCTGAAGAAGAAGGCTTCCCCGTACTTGCCGCCAAGTTCCGTATGGTTGCAGCTATTGAAAAGCATCATGAAGAACGTTATCGCGCTCTTCTCAAGAACGTAGAGATGGCAGAAGTGTTTGCCAAGAGCGAGGTTAAGGTTTGGGAATGCCGTAACTGCGGTCACATTATGGTTGGCACCAAGGCTCCCGAGGTTTGTCCCGTTTGCGTTCATCCCCAGAGCTATTTCGAAATTCACGCAGAAAACTATTAATAATATACATGCAATAAACAAATACGGCCGTCATTTTGACGGCCGTATTTGTTTTAGTTGGTTTTATTAGCTTCTAATTTCTCAAAACGGTGTATCCAGTCTGTTTTTAGCAAACAGAATCCAAATATAAGTGTGCTTATACTCCAGGTTACGGGATATGCCGTGAATATGGTTTCTATGTTGGGGAAGAAGTTAAGCATTACCGTTACGTATATTATTCTGATAACACACCATGCGGCAAGCATGGTATACATTGGTACCTTTGCGTTTCCCGAGCCTCGCATAACTCCTGCGGCGCAGTGAGAAAAAGCAAGGACACAGTAAAAGAGAGACTCTGTTCTGGCTTGCCTTACTCCGAAGGATATTACTTCGGGATTATCGTTAAACATTGAAATAAGCTGAGGTGCAAACAAATATATCAGCAATCCCACTACTTCTGCGAGTATTACAGAGCATATTATACCCAATAGAGCGCCCTTTTTAACTCTGTCGTATTTCTTTGCTCCGAGATTTTGACCCACAAATGTGGATATGGCCATTGAGAAGCAGGTTATAGGTAAGAATGCGAAGCCCTCTACCTTGAAATAAGACCCACAGCCCGCCATAGCAATATCTCCAAATCCGTTGATATTGCTCTGCACAACTACGTTTGCAACGGCTATTATGGAGTTCTGGATACCGGAGGGAAGACCGAATCTGATAATGTCTTTAAGACTTTCCTTGTCAATTTTAATATCTTTGATAAATATTTTTGCGGGGGAGTCGATGTTGAGTAATCTCCTGTAAGCCAGGCATACACTTACTCCTTGCGCTATAGTCGTTGCAAAAGCTGCCGACCAAACGCCCCATTTAAACACTCCCACAAAGAGAAGGTCAAGGATAATATTGGTGATTGATGATGTAATAAGATAATAAAGGGGATGCCTGCTGTCACCCGTAGCTTGAAGAATGCTTACAGCTACGTTATACATAACCATAAATATGGCGCCAAGAAAATATACTCTGAAATATGATACCGAATTGGGTAATACGTTATCGGGCGTATCCATCCACTTTAATATTGTGGGAGTGGTGAGGATTCCGAAGATGGTAAGAAAAATGCCCACAATAACTCCGGTAGCAACCGCCGTGTGCATAACCTTTTTCATTCTGTCGGTTTCTTTTGCTCCAAAATGCTTTGCAATAACTACCCCTGCACCCGCAGATACGCCGCCGAAGAAGCCTACGAGCATAAATATAAGGCTACCCGAAGAGGTGACTGCCGCAAGGGCAGATTCGTCCATGAAATGGCCCACAATGAGTGCATCAACGGTATTATACAGCTGCTGAAAAAGATTACCCAGAAAGAGAGGCAGTGCAAATTTGAGCAGGTTTTTCCAGATAGACCCTTCTAACATAGAGGTGTTCCGTTCTTTCACCTGTTAACTCCTTTTATTAGACGTCTTTTTTTACTGAATTTCAATATAAAGATGATGGTTCCCATAAGAGGGAAAAGCATACCGCTAAGCATTCCGACCTTCATCCCCAACTGTTCGGGCATTATCCCGAGTTTTTGTGCTATGATATGAGCCGTAGGGAGGCTTATTACGGCATCTGTAATTATTCCTACTGCTTGTGGACCTACCGATGCACCAAGATCTCCTCCGGCGGCTAAAATTGCGTAAAGTGCAACTCCCCCTAAAGGAAACTTTTCAGCCCCCAGAATAAGTGTGCCTGGCCAGAGCATAGCAGTGCATAGTCCTGTCATCGCGCATGCAATGAGGCCGAGTATGGGGTAGGGCGAAATGGCTGCAATCAAATAGCATACCGATGCTCCGGTAAAGCTCAAAAGCATTATTTTTTCGATGTTTCTGCCATATTTTGAATAGAGAGTTCTACCAAGCCCAAGTGCAAGGGAAAATACAGCTACACCGAAAATATCACCCCATATTTTAGGTATACTTAATGCCTGCTCCAGATATCCTGAGCTCCACTGCGCCATTGTACATTCCGCGGAGCCGCCTAAAAATATTATAAGGACGCAAATCCAGAGTTCTTTTTTCTTAAATAACCCTGCAACTCCGGATATGTTTGATGTTTTTTCGGGCTTTGAAACGTCGGTTTTGCTGAATGTAATCGCAGATGTGATCGGTATAAGAATAAACAGTAAAGTCAAATATTGCCAATTAGCCGAGCCAAAAGCGAAAAGGAACAGCGTTGTGATAATTATGACCCCGACGACGCCCCAAGCGTATACCGAATGAAGCTTACTCATCTCTCTGTCGGGATCTTTTGAGGGTATGGTTGCGATTATGGGACTTAAAAGCACTTCTGCCAAGCCTGCGGCCATTGAAAATATAATAGTGCCCAGTGCGAGGCCTACGTAAACGTTAGAATGGAACAACAATGGAGCTCCCGTATATATCAGCATTCCCAAAGCAGCCGTTACGGGAATTAGTTTTACGGTCAGCGGAATATTAAACTTTGATGAAAAGAAAGATAATACCAAATCTACTACAAGCTGGGTAACGAAGTTTATAAGAACGAGTAGACCCAAAAGGGAATATGATATTCCGTAAAGCTCTCTGAAGGTTATAAAAAGAAAAGGAGATATATTTCCTACTACCGATATTGTAAGACTCGTTGTATAGCAGGCAAATTTGAGTCTTGAATAAGGATTTTCCATCTTTGCTCCTCGCAAGTGTTTTATATAAAG
>JAZSCR010000183.1:0-7286 GCA_045530715.1 Eubacteriales bacterium | reverse complement strand
CGGCTATAACTACCGAATGAGCAACATCGTAGCCGGAATAGGAAGAGGACAACTTCTCCACCTTGACGAGCATAAGGAACTGAAAAGAAAGATTTATCTAAGATACAAAGAGGAACTCAAAGGACTTCCCGTTACAATGAATCCTTATCTCGAGTGTTCTGACCCTAACTTTTGGCTTTCCTGCTTGCTTATTGATAAGGGCTGTAAGGTACAGTTTATGGATATTGTTAACGCTTTGGCAGAAGAAAATATTGAAGCAAGACCTATTTGGAAGCCTATGCACATGCATCCGCTCTTTGAAGGTTATGATTTTATATCCGCTAACGAAAACAGCACCGGCGAAGATATATTCAGTCGCGGCGTATGCCTGCCCAGTGATATAAAAATGACCGAAGAAGAACAGGATAGAATAATTGAGATTATTAAAAATTTGTTTTAGCAAAGGAATTTATGTTTATGCACAATAAGTTAATTATCATCGGTGCAGGCGGCCATGGTCGGGTGGTTGCGGATATAGCGCAAAAAACCGCCAATTATGAAGAGATCGTTTTTTTGGACGATGCCGATATAAGCTTTTCCGGCAAACATAAGGTTATCGGTAAAATAGAGGCTTATAAAAGCTGTCTGAATGAAGCTGACTTTTTTGTTGCTTTGGGTGATAATGAGCTTCGCAAAAGGGTGTTTAATTCTCTTGCCTCTCAGAATGCGAATATTCCTACCTTTGTGCATCCTAATGCTACTGTTGCAGAAGACGTAACATTAGGCAAGGGTACGGCTGTTATTGCCGGCGCGGTTATTAATTGCGGTACAGTTATAGGTGATGCGGTTATTGTGAATACCTGTAGCTCGGTAGATCACGACTGCGTTGTCGGGTCGTACAGCCATATAGCCGTAGGTGCAAGAATAACCGGTGAAGCCAAAATAGGAGAATGTGTTTTTGTTGGCGCCAATGCCGTAGTTGTTCCCGATGTTTTTGTTTGTGAGGGCTCTGTTATAGGGGCAGGCGCAGTTGTTATAAGAAATATTACTGAAAAAGGCGTTTATGTGGGAATACCTGCTGAACTTAAAAAATAATTGATTGGTGGATTTTTATGTACAGACGTTTCTTTAAGCGTTTTTTCGATATCATTTTTTCAGGGTTAGCTTTAATAATTACAAGCCCCATAATGCTAATAGTTGCCGTACTGGTTAAAATTTTTATGGGCGGATCGGTGCTGTTTAGGCAGCAACGCACCGGCAAGAATGACAAGGTTTTCTACATAAACAAGTTTAAAACAATGTCTGATAAAAGGGATGAAAAAGGTGAACTGTTGCCCGATGAGCAACGAAGAAGCCGTTTCGGTGATATTCTGAGGACCACAAGCTTAGATGAACTCCCCGAACTTTGGAATATTTTTGTGGGAGATATGTCTATTATAGGCCCAAGACCGCTGTTTGCTTCGTATCTTGAGTATTACACAGAGGATGAAAATAAACGCAATCTTGTGCGAGGTGGTATTATTCCGCCTGAGGTATTACTGACAAATATAACGCCGTCATGGGACGAACAACTTAAAATAGAAGCCGAATATGCCCAAAGGGTTACATTGTGGTTGGATGTAAAGGTTTTCTTCGGTGTATTTGCAAATTTGCGCCGACGTATGAAGCAAAGCTATGGTGAATATGCAAGACAACCGCTTAACAAGGAAAGAGCACCTGTTGCTGCTAACCCCAAGGAGGAAGTAAAGTATGAGTAAAATATTGGTTATTGCTGCTCATCCCGATGACGAGGTTTTGGGAGTGGGCGCCACTATAAAAAAACTTTCAAAAAACAATGAGGTTTACGTTCTTATTGTTACTGAAGGCTGTTCCTCTCAGTATAGAGGTGAAAACGTTGAACAAATAATTGCCGATAAAAAGGTAATGGCAAAAAAAGCGGCGGATATTCTCGGGGTAAAAGATGTCATTTTTGGAGATTTGCCCGATATGAAGCTTGATACCGTTCCTCACGTTGAGGTAAACAGAGTAATTGAAGACGCCGTAGATAAAATAAAGCCCGAAATAGTTTTTACCCATCATTTCGGAGACGTTAATCTGGACCATCAAATGGTATACCGTTCAACTCTTGTTGCAACCCGTCCGTCCGTTGGCTCCTGCGTTAAAAAACTTTATACGTATGAGGTTTTGTCTGCAACAGAATGGCAAAGCTCTCAAGCCGCACAAGTTTTCATTCCCAATACCTATGTGGAAGTAGAGGAAGAAATGCTTGAAGCTAAAAAGAGGGCTTTAAAGGCTTATTCTATTGAACTGCGTCAATATCCCCATACCAGAAGCGAAGAAGCTATTGATAATCTTGCTTCTTTCAGAGGTCAGTCTGTAGGCGTTAAGGCGGCAGAAGCATTTTGCCTTTTAAGAGAGGTAGTTAAATGATAATTTCTATTCATCAGCCTGATTACGTGCCTTATTTAGGCTATTTTTATAAAATAGCAAAATCGGATAAATTCGTTTATCTTGATGACGCTCAATATTCAAGCGATAATATGCACAACTGGAATAAAATTAAAACTCCCCAGGGGGAGCTGAGAATTAAAATTCCCGTAGAAAATCACTTTGGTAATTTAATCACGGAAGTGCGTACTAAAGATGAACTCGGTTGGAAGGAAAAGCAACTGAAAACTATTGAAATGAACTACTCAAAAGCTCCTTTCTTTTCTGAAATATTCCCTAAATTTAAAGAGCTTATTCTTTCTGAATATAAAAATATTTCCGAAATGAATATTGCCGTAAATACGTGGATAGCAAAGTCTTTCGGCTTTAAAACCGAATTTCTGCGTTCCTCCGATATGGATATAAACACATTAAGAGAAGCAAGAGTTATTGATATTTGCGTTGCTTTGGGCGGAGATACTTATATTTCAGGTCACGGTGCCAGCGTATATCAGGAAGAAAAGCATTTTTTAGATAAAGGAGTATCTCTTGTTTATACCGATTATGAGCCGATAGAATATCGTCAGCAGTGGAAAAAGGTAGGCTTTTTGCCCTATATGTCTGTTCTTGATTATATTTTTAATTGCGGCTTTGATTGGAAATATGTAGAAGAACAGGTAGATTTATTAAATAAAAACAGAGGATAGTATGGAAATAGGAAGTTTTATTGAGCTACAGCTACCAAAAGGAAAAGAATACTATGTGGGCGATATTGACGTAATAAGGCTTAACAGCGGCAGAGCGGCAATATACCATGCTGTTCGCATTATGAATTGTACTGCGGTTTGGATACCTTACTATCAATGCGAAACAGTAAGAAATTTTTTGGATAAAAAAGGCGTCAAGATTAAATATTATCATATTGACCATAAGTTTAACCCTGTTGATATCGACCAGAAGGATAATGAAGCAGTTATTCTTGTGAATTATTTCGGAATTATGTCAAAAAGCAGAATGTCAGTGCTTTCCGAAGACTATAAGAACGTTATAATTGATAACTCTCAGGCCTTTTTCGCTGAGCCATTAAAGGGCTGTATGAATGTTTATTCTGCAAGAAAATTTGTTGGAGTGCCTGACGGAGCTTACGTTATCGGTAATTCTGCTCACAAATTTAAAGATGAATATGCACAATGCTTTTCTTCTGATACTGCGGCTTTTTTGCTTATGCGATGTGAATACGGCTGTGAGGGAAAAACCTATGCGGCAAGAACCTTGAACGAAGAACGTATAGACAGTGAAGACGTTATGAAGATGTCTTATTTAACGAGAAGTATATTAGACGGTACTGACTATGAATTGAACATATGCAAAAGAAAAGAAAATTTTGCCTTTGCAAAAGAGCTATATAGCGGTATAAATCTGTTAAACGTGGAAACGTACTTTGATGATAGCTGTGTGCCTATGGTTTACCCTTTGATGATTGAGGACGAAACGCTTTTAAAGCGTTTAATAGAAAAAAAGCATTTTCAGGGTCATTGGTGGGCTTACGTCCTTAATGAGGTTGAAGAAGACACTTTTGAATATGAACTTTCAAAATATATGGTTCCTATTACCATTGACCAGCGTTACGGAAAAAAAGAACTGGAATATATAAGTGAAGTAATATTATAAACAAAGTCGGGTGAAGGTTATGAGCAAAATTAAATACGTTTTTTTAACTACTGTAGATGCCAGTTTGAAATCTTTTATGATGCCAATGGTTTCTGCAGTTTCAAAAGAAAAATACGACATAACCCTTATGAGCGGTATGACCGACGAGTTTTATAACGAATATTCAAAAGACTATAAATGTATAAAGCTTGATTTAGTAAGAGGCTTCAGCTTTAAGAAAACTTTTTCTTGTGTTTTCAAGCTTATTAAAGAGTTCAGAAGAATACGTCCTGATATTATAGAATATGGTACCGAAAACGTTTCTTTTTGTGCCGCAATAGCCGGTTGGCTTACACGGGTTCCTGTTCGTATTTATAATCATTGGGGTGCAAGATATACCGGCCTTTCGGGATTGTCAAGAACTTTGTCGGTTATTATTGAAAAAACCGCTGCTTTGTTTTCAACTGATATACGTCAAGTAAGCCATAAAAACAGAGAAATGTGCATAAAAGACCACATTTATCCAGCTAAAAAGGTAAAGGTTTTAGGCCTTGGCGGTACTGTTGGAGTAGATTGCTCAAAATTCGATTTAAGCAAAAAGGAACAGTATAGAGAAGAAATTCGCAAGACCTTTGAAATTTCAGAGGAAGCTTTTGTCTTTGGATTTATAGGGCGTATACAAAAAGATAAAGGAATAAACGAATTATTAGAAGCCTTTAAAAATGTCTCAAAGGAAAACGTGTATTTGCTTTTGGTTGGCCCTTCGGAATATACCGAACAATTATCTTCTGAGCTTTACGATTGGGCAAAGAGTAATAAAAACGTTATTTTCGCAGGAAGAGTTAATGACGTTTACAGATACGTAAGTGCTTTTGACGTTATGGTGCATCCTTCGTATCGGGAAGGCTTCGGGATGGTCCTTCAGGAAGCGGGGGCTATGAAAACGCCAATAATAACCACCGATATTTTGGGACCTAATGAATTTATAACCGATGGTGAAAACGGCTTATTGGTTCCTGCTCAACAAAGCGAGGCGCTTGCACAAGCCATGAAACGTTTGTTAGATAATGATGAGCTACGCCTTATTTTGGGCGAAAAGGTTTACGAGCATACAATAAGCAACTTTGAACGTTCGGTTATGGTTAATAGAATTATAGAAGACAGAGAAAGTATTTTAAGGAGAAAAAAGATACTATGATGAAACTGATGCTTCTTACGGGAAATGTTGAATTTGCCAAAAAAGCCGAAGAAACCGGCGTGGACAGAATTTTTATTGACCTTGAATACATAAACAAAGCAGAAAGACAAAAGGGTAGAAATACCTACCTTACCTGTAATACTGTGCAAGACGTTGCTCCTATGAGAACAGCTCTTAAAAAATCGGAGCTTTTGGTACGTGTTAATCCCATAAATCCGCTTTCTAAGGCGGAAATTGATGCTGTTTGTAACGCAGGAGCCGATATAATTATGTTGCCTATGGTTTTTGATGCCGAAGACGTAAAAATCTTTGTGGAGCTGGTAGGCGGCAGAGCTAAATGTGTGCCTATGATAGAAACTACCCAAGCAATGACACGAATTGACGATATTTTAGCCGTTGACGGTGTTGATGAGCTTTATATCGGTCTTAACGATTTGCATATAGGTTTGGGACTCGGATTTATGTTCGAGGTGCTCTCCGGCGGTTTGCTTGATTATATAGCGGAAAAAATAAAGGCTAAAGGGATTCCTTTCGGTTTTGGCGGAATGGGCAAAATCGGTGAAGGTATGCTTCCTGCTGATGCTATCCTTGCCGAGCATTACCGTTTGGGTTCAAGCAGTGTTATCCTTT
Organism: Eubacteriales bacterium; assembly: GCA_045530715.1. Classification (GTDB taxonomy): domain Bacteria; phylum Bacillota; class Clostridia; order Oscillospirales; family UBA644; genus JAZQLP01. The sequence continues at coordinate 1,402 of JAZSCR010000183.1, read as the reverse complement.
CCCGAACCTTCAGAAACGAAGTTGATGCTGAAGGAAAACCACAGCTTGATTTAGAAAAAGAAATAGCCAAAATCAGAGAAAAAGAAAATGATTATTCAAATTGGAGTAAATCGGATTTTGAAAATAACAAAAAATTTGTTAAAGAAACCGTAAAGAAAATAGTTGAAAAAATGTGATTCATTTGCAAAGGAGGTAGAAAAATGTCGGATAAACCACTGGTGTCCTTTATAGTGGGCGTTTATAATACAAAGAATTTTGATGATTTAAAGCGTTCTGTAGAATGTATGCTGAATCAAACCTACGAAAATATTGAAATAGTAATTTGTGATGACTGCTCTACCAATGGAGCATACGAATATATTTTGGAAAATTACGGTAGTAACGAAAAAATAGTGTTACTCAAAAACGAAGAAAACATTTCTCTTGGCAGAACGTTAAACCGTTGCTTAAAGGTTGCTAAAGGAAAGTATATAGCAAGACAGGATGACGACGATTATTCCGAACTTGATAAAATTGAAAAGCAGGTTGAATTTTTAGAATCCCATCCTGAATTTGCATTGGTTAGCACCGGCCTTGCAAAATTTGATGAAAAGGGTATTTGGTCGCAAATAATGCTTAAAGCCGAGCCCTCTAAAATAGATTTTTGTAAATACAGCCAACACGTTCATGCTTCAACCTTATTCAGAGCTGAATGTATGTCTGCTGTAGGCGGATACAGAATTGCAAAAGAAACCTCAAGAGCCGAAGATTATGATTTGTTTATGCGGATATATGCTGCAGGTATGAGGGGCTACAATATTCAGGAAGTATTGTACTACTATAATACTCCCAGAGTAGTTGCCAAAAAGACTAAGTATAAGTTCAAAATATACGAAGCAAAAGTAAGGGTTAAGGGTTTTAAAGCCATGAAGCTTCCTCTGCGTTGTTATATACACGTATTACGGCCTCTTATTGCAGGCTTAATGAGCGAAAAGCTAAAGCAAAAAATCAAAAAGGAAACCAAATAAATGAAGTATGTGTTTATAAGTAATGCTGCATCAGGAAATGTACTTAAGGAATGTGAAAAGAAATATGCAAAGCACCCAATGCGTTTTGTTCAGCAGTGGTGGGATTACAGTATGGCTGTTGCTTTAAAGAAGCATCTTGGAGATGATTTTTACGCTATCTCTTTTCCGCCTGTTACAACCTTTCCCGGAGGCAAGTGTTTGTTCTTCAAATCAAGGAAAGTAATTGACGAAAACGGTTTGACTATAGATTATGCTTCTTCTTATAATTTGCCTGTGGTGAAGCAATGGTGCCAGATACACACAATAAAAAGAAAACTTAAAGCGATTTGTAAGGCGAATAAAGGTGAAGATATTGCGATTATTACTCACTGTATTTATCTTCAGTCTGCCAAGCC
>JAZSCR010000062.1:0-5075 GCA_045530715.1 Eubacteriales bacterium | reverse complement strand
AACGGTAAATCCGCCCGCCATACCTCTGGGGATAATGGATATCTGATGAACGGGGTCCTGAGATTCAAGGCCGTGGGTAACTATTGCGTGACCCGCCTCGTGATAAGCCGTAAGCTTCTTTTCCTTATCGGACACCTTCTTGGTCTTCTTTTCAACGCCAACGATGACCTTCATCATTGCGTCCTCAATATCTTCCATTGTGATCTTCTTATGGCGACGTCTTGCGGCCATAAGGGAGGACTCGTTAAGGATGTTTTCAAGCTCTGCGGGGGCGAAGCCTGCGGTGGTCTTTGCAAGGACTTCGAGGTCTGCATCCTCGGCCAAGGGCTTTTTCTTTGCGTGAACGCGGAGGATAGCCTCTCTTGCCTTTACGTCGGGGAGGTTTATGACTATCTGGCGGTCAAAACGTCCGGGGCGGAGGAGTGCGCTGTCAAGGATGTCCGGACGGTTGGTCGCCGCCATAACGATAACGCCTTCGTTTTCCTCAAAGCCGTCCATTTCTACAAGGAGCTGGTTAAGGGTCTGTTCTCTTTCGTCGTGGCCGCCGCCCAGACCTGCGCCTCTCTGACGTCCTACGGCGTCTATTTCGTCTATAAATACTATACAGGGAGCGTTCTTTTTGGCCTGTTCAAAGGTATCTCTTACACGGGATGCGCCCACACCAACGTAAAGCTCTACGAAGTCGGAGCCCGAAATGCTGAAGAAGGGAACGCCCGCTTCACCTGCCGCCGCCTTTGCAAGGTAGGTCTTACCCGTACCGGGAGCGCCTACGAGGAGAAGACCGCGGGGGATTCTTGCCCCAAGCTCGGTGTATCTCTGGGGATTTTTAAGGAAGTCAACGATTTCGGTAAGCTCTTCCTTTTCTTCGTCGGCGCCTGCAACGTCCTTAAAGGTTACCTTGTTTCTGTTTTCGCCGGGAACCTTCAGTCTTGCCTTGCCGAAGCTCATAGCCTTACCGCCGCCGCCCGCACCGTTGAACATCAAAAACATTACCGCTATCATGGCAATGGAAAGGATGAGGTAGGGGAGCATGGAGAGGAAGAATGACGGGGGTTCGGCGGGAGTGAGGTCGTACCCTGTAAGTATTCCCTTTTCCTGGGCGGAGCGTACGTATTCCTCAACGTCGTTCCAGAACCAGGTGGGACTGTAAAGTACAAAATCGTACTCTGTGGGCACTATCTCGCCCTTAACCTCTTCGTTTACGGTAAAGGTAAGGGTATCGTCGTCAATAACGAAGGATATTACTCTTTCGTTTTTAAAGTACTCTAACATTTCAGAGTAGGTCATACGCTTTTCGTCGGCGCCGCCAAAGATGAGCACTACCATAAGGATAAGAATTCCTATGGCCACCGCGTAAAAGCCCAGGGACTTAAATTTCTTCAAAATAATTCTCCTTTTGGGGTGTTACATATTTTCGGCTGTAAGTACGCCGATATAGGGAAGGTTTCTGTATCTTTCATCATAGTCAAGACCGTAGCCCACTATGAACTCGTCGGGAATCTCAAATCCCTTGTAGTCAAGGTCAACGTGAGCAACTCTTCTCTCGGGCTTGTCGAGAAGGGCGCATACCTTGAGGGAGTGGGGGGTACGGGTCTTAAGTATTTCGATAACCTTTGAAAGGGTGTTGCCGCTGTCGAGAATATCCTCAACTATAAGTATATCGTGCTGATAAGCGCTGGAATCAAGGTCCTTGATTATCTTTACGTTTCCGCTGGAGGATGTGCCGCTACCGTAGCTGGAAACTATCATAAAGTCTATCATAAGGTCGCAGTCGATGCTTCTCATAAGGTCGGTAAGGAACACTACCGAGCCCTTGAGAATGGCTATAAGAAGGAGCTTTCTGTCGCTGTTCTTATAGTCGCGGGTGATCTCTTCGCCCAGCTCCTTAACGCGCTGTTTTATCTGTTCCTCGGAAATGAATACGTCAATCTTACTCATGGATATTCTCCTTTTTGCGGATATATTCCGCTTTGATATATGGTTCTCCCCGCTTGGGGATAAATTCCTTTGCCGTGCCTATACCTGCCGCCCAGAGGACATTTCCCTCAAGGGTGAGTATTGGCATGGAGGATCTTTCCTCACGGGGTATTTTTTTATCAATGTAAAGCTTCTTTAAAAGCTTACCGCTGCCTTGGGGGGTGCGCATATAGTCCCCCTCCTGCCTGGTTCTTACGAGGGTCGAGTCAAGGGGTAGGGGAATAAAGCAGTTCCTTTGCCCCGAATACTTCTCGCCTTTACTGAAAAGGAGAACTCCTTGGGGAAGGGGATTTTCTCCCTCGGTGGGGGTGAAGGGGTCAAAGCCACACTCCTCTTCTTTTTGTACCCGAAGGACTCCGTAGCTTAAGGTAAACTCTGCTCCCGCAACCTGCTTTTTTGAGGAGGTGGAGCCCTTGATTATAAGCTCCTTCATTTCCTCTGTTTCAAGGTGGGTGGGAGTTTTGCCCGTTACTTCCTTAACGTAAGCCCTCAACACCCTTGCCAGAAGGGCGGGGTGGAGGCTGCGGAGAGAGGTAAGGGAAAGCCCCTGCTTTGCCCGAGCCTTATGGAGAGCATCTGCCGTAAGGCCGTCTAAAAGGTCGCAATCCTCTCTTGCGGAAGAAGAAAGCCTGTATACGGCCTCCTCTAAAGAGGGGTTAAGCTCTTTGAATAGGGGGGATATTTTGTTTCGGATAAAGTTCCTTCGGTAGAGGGTCTCGAAATTTGTGCGGTCTATATAATAAGGTACGCCGTTTTTTTCACAATAGTCGGTAAGGTCTGCTTTTGTGATCTTCAGCAGGGGTCTTAGGGTATTATTGTCCTCCCGAAGAGGGGATATTCCGCAAAGGCCGTCAAGTCCGCAACCTCTGACCATATTGAGGATAATGGACTCAAAATTATCGTCGGCGTTATGGGCGGTGGCGGTATGGGTACATCCGTACTCGGCCTTGACCTTGCTAAAAAACTCGTATCGGCAGTTCCTTGCGTGGCTTTCGGTGGACTCGCCCTTGGGAAGGGTGGCGTTTATATCCACCTTTTGGGTGGCAAAGGGTAGGCCGTGCTTCTCGCAGAAGCGCCTTACGCCTTCAACCTCATCCTCCGCCTCGGGGCGAAGGCCGTGGTTAAGGGTGGCGCAGACTATGGGGAAGTCTATCCTGCCCTCATCCCTTGCCCTGATAAAGAGGTGGAGCATTGCCATGGAGTCGGGGCCTCCCGAAACTCCCATCACCACGCCCTTACAGTCCGAAAGAAGGGAAAGACTGCCGTAAAAGGATTTTTCAATATCGTTATGCTGCATAGTTGTTTACATAGGGGGGAATGAAGTGGCTTTTGATCTGAAGGCGGTGTGGTTTCCGTCCCAGATAAGCTCTATCTTGCCCGTCTGACCGTGACGGTTCTTTTCAACGTAAAGCTCCTTGACGTTCTGAAGGGCGGGGTTGTTTTCTGCGCCCTCGGGCTTACTGATAAAGAATACCATATCTGCGTCCTGCTCGATAGAACCCGAGTCACGAAGGTCGGAAAGTCGGGGCGCTCTGTCGCCCTTGTTACGCTGTTCGATGTTACGGGAAAGCTGGGAAAGGAGAAGGATGGGCACGTTGAATTCCTTTGCCATAAGCTTGAGAGAACGGGTGATTTCGGAAAGCTCCTGAACACGGTTGTCGGTGTTCTTGGCGCTGTTCATAAGCTGGAGGTAGTCGATTACCACAAGGCCCAGATTCTTTACCTTACGGAGCTTTGATTTCATATCAAGAGCCGTAATGTTGGGGGTATCGTCGCAATAAAGAGGAACGTCGGGAAGGACGTTGTGCCAATAGTCGTACAGGTCGTCCCACTGTGCGTCGTTGAGGGTACCGTCGCGGAGATGTACGCTGTCAATAAGCAAGCTTGATGAGATTATACGCTTTGCAAGCTGCTCGGAGGACATTTCAAGGGAGAATACAACTACCGATTTTCTGGGGTTGTAGTTGGAAGAAGAGGCGATGTTGTAGGCTATGTTAAGAGCCAGAGCCGTTTTACCAACACCGGGTCGGGCGGCCAGAATAACAAGGTCGCCTTTTCCGAATCCGCCCGTTATTTTGTCGAGGGAGTCTATTCCCGTCTTTACGCTTACGTATTTACCCGTGGTGTCGTTCTGCATATCCTGAACGTTCTTCATAACCTCACGCACTACGGTGTGGAGCTGGGGAAGAGCGTCAAGGCTTCTGCCGTTCTTTATGGAGTAGAACAGGCTTTCCGCCGTGTCCAGAACCTCGGGCAGAGATTGGCTGTCAAAGCACATTCCCGTGACCTTCTTGCAGATCTCTATTACCTCGCGAAGGGCAGACTTTTCTGCTATTATATTGACGTAATACTCAAGGCTCTCAATACCCGTGTGGCGGGTGATGAGGGAGAGTATGTACTCCTTGTCCTCTTCGGCGTAGTAGCCGTGCTCCCTCATTTTTTCAAGAAGGGGCACCGCTTCCAGAGCCATGGAGAGGTTGAAAAGCTCGGTCATGCACTCAAAGAGCTGGGCGTGCTTTTCAAGATAGAAGCTCTGGGGAGTGAGGGTAAGGGCCGCCTGGGAAATGGCGTTGGGGTCAACCAGAATGGCTCCCAACACTACCTGCTCGGCCTCTATGCTCTTGGGAACGGTCTTGTCGGCGTATTCTATATCCAGAGCCTGAGAATATTTTGTTTTATAGCTGTTTCTGTCCATGACGGGACGTCCTTTCGGCCTTGCCTTTATTATTCGGTAACTTTAACGGTAACGGTTGCGGCGATTTCGGGATAGAGCTTAAGGTCTACCGAGTAGGTGCCGTAGTTTTTGATATTATCGGCCATAACTATCTTCTTTTTATCGATTTTAATGCCATACTGCTTTTCAAGGGCTTCGGCGATCTCCTTGCCTGTGATGGCGCCGAATATCTTACCGTTTGCGCCGGCCTTTGCGTGGAGCTCAACGGTCTTGCCGTCAATGCCTGCCTTCTGTTCCATAGCGGCGGCCTTCTGCTGTGCTGCCTTGTAGTCCTTTGCCTCCTGCTGGGAGTGCATTACGTTAAGGTTAGAAGCGTTTGCTTCCTTTGCCAGATTCTTGGGGAAGAGGAAGTTTCTTGCGTATC
>JAZSCR010000112.1:0-1702 GCA_045530715.1 Eubacteriales bacterium | reverse complement strand
AACAATACGCTTCTTTACCTCAGAGAGATCCCGGAGAGCATTGGTACGACAGTATCAAGCTTGATTCGAGTATCTCAACCAAGGGAAAGAAAGACCTTACGGAAACCTTTGATGAACTTACTCTGAAGCATTTTGAGGTTTATCTTGCCGAAGGCAAAAAGGAAGGTTCTTCCGACATGGAAGCAAAGGTTGAAAAGGCGGCATATTACGTAAACGGACTTCTCCGTAACGGCGGTCCTTCCACCGACGTGTTTAAAAAAGCGTTGGGTGAGGAAAAGACCGAGGCGCTTTTTAACAAGGTACTGTTTGGAATATTCCGATAAAAATAATCCACCCGCCGTGGCGGTTGGATTGTCTTTTTTATTTAAAGAAGCATATATTTTTTAATACCATTGACTTTGTATGAAGAAAGTAGTATAATGTCGGTATAAAACAATTGGGGGTTACTGAGATGAATTTGTGGATAATACCGATAGTTCTGGCAGTAATGATTGTCATTATTCTTATAGGCGCGCTCGTATGCTTTTTTATGACCTTTTATTCTCCTAAAAGAAAGCCTTTGAAAAAGGATGAGTATGCCATTCCCAACGGAAGTATATATGAGCCTTACAGGGATGAAATGATAGGGTGGATGAAGGAAAACAGATCCCGCCCCCGAGAGATGTTTTCCATTAAATCCTTTGACGGCCTTACCCTCAGGGGTATTTATTACGAGTATGAAAAGGGCGCACCTATAGAGCTGATGTTCCACGGATATAAGGGGACTTCCGAGAGGGATCTTTGCGGTGGCGTACGCAGATGCTTTGCCCTGGGCAGAAGCGCTCTTCTTATAGATCAAAGAGCATCGGGTGAAAGTGACGGCCACGTTATATCCTTCGGTATTAATGAGCATAAGGATTGCCTTAAATGGATAGATTTCGCCATTTCTCATTTTGGAAAAGACTGCAGACTTATGATTACGGGTATATCTATGGGAGCCGCTACCGTCCTTATGGCGGCGGGTAACCCCTTACCCGAAAACGTTATAGGCGTTCTTGCTGATTGCGGTTACTCTTCTCCAAAGGCTATTATTAAAAAAGTAATAAGAGATATGAAGCTTCCCGCCGACCTTCTCTATCCGCTGGTTAAGTTGGGGGCCAGAATCTACGGCGGATTTGATTTGGAAGAAACCTCTGCAGAGGAAGCCATGAAGACCTGCCATGTGCCCGTAATTTTCGTTCACGGTGATGCCGATGATTTCGTTCCTTATCAAATGAGCAAGGATATGTATGAGATATGCACCTCTAAAAAGAAACTTATTACCGTAGAGGGCGCTGGTCACGGTCTGGCTTATTCTGTGGGAAAGGAAGAATATATTGAATCTCTCCGCGCTTTTCAGAAGGAATGCGGATTTTAATTGGGATATTTTATGGAACTGATTTACGGCACAACAAATGCCTCAAAGCTTGCCTCTATGCAGAGGGTGGCAGATCTTTTGGATATAAAAATAATAGGGCTGAAAGATGTTGATTTACCCTTGCCACATATTGTCGAGGCTGGAAAAGACCCTCTTGAAAATGCAATCATTAAAGCGAAGGCGTACTACGAGGCTTTAAGAATGCCTGTATTTTCCTGCGACAGCGGACTTTATTTTGAAGATATGCCGGACGAACTGCAGCCGGGGACTCACGTCAGACGGGTAGGCGGCAGAGAGCTTTCGGAT
>JAZSCR010000006.1:0-10867 GCA_045530715.1 Eubacteriales bacterium | reverse complement strand
CCAGTATTTATAGTTGAGCAAGCTAAAAAGAGGAAAACAAAATGAAAACTCACTCTTTCACAGAACTTAAAGACGGGTATAAAGAAATATACTTCGTAGACCTTCAAAAGAATAAAAAGTTGGCAATTATCGTCAATACTTTAGCCATAGTCATCGGCATAATAATGGCCGTAGCGTGCCATTTTATCGTTCCTGTACAAACGTTGTTTTCTTTTGAGCAAGGGATACTGATGTACTTTCTGAGATTTGGAGTACTTATCGTCAGTTCTATTGCCTATATCATCATCCACGAGCTTGTTCACGCAGCAGTTATGAAGCTGTATGGAGCCAAAAAGATAAATTTCGGCTTCACGGGAATATACGCCTTTGCAGGAAGCAAAGAAGACTATTTTGATAAATTTTCTTACATACAAATAGCCCTCGCTCCCCTGATCATTCTCGGTGTTCTTCTTGCGATAATCAACGTTCTGGTACCCATCGAATGGTTTTGGGTGGTATATATTATCCAGATATCAAACGTATCGGGGGCAGCAGGAGATATCTTTGTTTCATGTAAATTTGCCAAGTTTCCAAAAGACATTCTCATCAAAGATACGGGCGTGTCAATGACAGTGTACTCAACAAAATAAAAAGATAAAAAAAATACAAGCCCCCTCTGAGAGGGAGCCTTCTTTTTTTGTTCCAATTATTCAGCCAAGAAATAACGTCCGTAAGCATCTGCGGCCTTTATAGCAGCGCAAACCTTTTCAGCGGTTACCTCAAAGGGAAGATTGTGAATAGTTTCACCGGGAACACAAGCAGCGTTGGCAACAGCCATCAGCTTTTCTTCGGTAACCTCGGTAACACCAAGCTCAGCGAGAGTTACAGGGAGTCCCACTTCAATACACCAGGATATAATGGCTTCCAGCTCCTCAGAGGGAATATTTTCCAATACAAGCTGAGTCAGAACGCCGAAAGCAACCTTCTCACCGTGATACATATGATGACACTCTTCAAGAACGGTAAGACCGTTGTGAATAGCATGGGCGCCTGCAAGACCGCCGCTTTCAAAACCAATACCGCTCAGAAGGGTGTTTGCTTCAATGATCTTTTCAACAGCTTCGGTACAAGCACCGGCTTCAAGAGCCAACTTTGCCTTTACACCCTCTTCCATAAGGGTATCAAAGCAGAGTTTTGCAAGTGCCATAGCAGCGCCGGTTACCTTACCACCTGCGCAAGTGCCGGCATCCTTGGTAGCAACGGCTCTGGCTTCAAAATAGGTGGCCAATGCGTCGCCCATACCTGCAACTGTAAGACGTGCGGGAGACTTGGTGATAATATCGGTATCCATCAATACCATATTGGGGTTAGCGGGAAGGAAGAAGTATTCCTCAAACACGCCGTCATCGGTATAAATTACAGAAAGAGCGCTACAAGGAGCGTCGGTAGAAGCGATGGTGGGGCAGATCAGAACGGGGGTGTGGCAGAGGTGCGCTACAGCCTTAGCAGTATCAAGAATCTTACCGCCGCCGATACCGATTACGAGATCACAGGCATTAGCCTTCATTACCTCGATAAGACGGTTAATTTCGTTTTTAGAACACTCACCGTTAAAATAATTAAAAACAATTTCTACGCCACTGTCAACGAAGCTATCCTCAACCACGCTGCCAAGACGCTTATGTCCCGATGCAGTAATCAGAACAAGAGCCTTTTTGCCGTAAACTTTTGCGTAAGTGGAAAGATTTTTCATCTCTCCTGCACCCTGAACATACTTACCGGGGCTAATCAAAATTTTTGCCATATATCATTCTCCTTGGCTTTTTATACATAATTATGCACATTATAGCACATAAAAACGCATTTGTCAATTCTTTTGAGAAAAAGAAATTTGTATTGTTAAAATCTTATTCTAACCTTAAACTCTTTTCTGCATCTGGGACATACTACGGTAAGTTTCCCCTTTTTTATGGGCAGTCTCAAAGCAACCTTACATCCAGGACAGCGGCGGTATCTTTTGACCTTTATATCCTTGATACGGTCTCTCTGATACTTAAACCATTCTACAACGTTATACTTTATCCTGCAGTATTTATCGTTTTCGATCCTTCTCTTTGTATGATTCTTTGACAGTACTCTAAAAAAGGTATACACAAAGAGAACCAACATGAGTACGGAAAGAATATAGCTGCCGACAAAGAGATTAACAAACCAAAGAACAAACCAGAGTCCTATGAGGAATTTATAAAGCGAGTCAACACCGTATCTTCCGTACATAAAACGTATAAGTCCATCTTTTATTTTTCTGAAAAAGTTTTTCAAAATTAAAAGCCTCCCCTCTTTCTATCTGAAGCAACAGCCGAAGAACCTGCAAAGAAGATTTGCAAGGCATATTCCCAGGCAATATTTGTTCATATTAATGGGCATACCGTAGGATTGTCTTCGCTCCTCATACACACTGCTACCCTGCTGTATCCTGTCGTGAACCCTCTGATACTCCGTATTATCGGGCTCATATTGAAGAGCTATTTTTATATGATTGAGAGCCGTTACTGTGTTTCCTACGCCGTAATTTGCAACGGCGCTGTAATAATACCACTTTGAATCCTTCTCGTTAATCGAAGCAAGAACAGTCAACGCCTGCCCGTAATATCCCGCACCGATATAGGCTCTTACGGCATCGTAGGGTGAACTTTGGGTATTATAACCGCCATAATAACCGCCACCGTACCCTGAATTGGAATATCCGCCGCTATACCCGCCCGTCTGCTGCGTATTGGCAGTTCCGTTCTTTATAGCTTCGTATGCGGCGTTTATTTCGCTCATCTTATCGGCGGCAGCCTTATTTCCAGGGTTAAGGTCTGGGTGATATTTTTTTGCAAGTTTTCTGTATGCTTTGGTTATTTCTTCATCGGTGGCGCTGCGGGATACACCCAGCACTTCATAAGGGTCTCTCATTCCGCAGACACCTCCTTTTCTGTTTTAAGCGCAGGAAGGATAGCCGTCCACACGCCGGAATAGAGTATATTTTCTATAATTTCAGAGTCAATTTCATCTCTGCAGCACTGCTCTTCTTTAAGGCGGGCATATTTTTCCGTGCAATCGGAAAGGAGCAATCTGATTATCCCCTCAAAATTCTCCTTTGGAGTGGTCACTAAGGGATTATACTGCTCCCTTTTAATATCTCGCTTAAAATCGCAAACGGCATCTGCAAGATATATAAACCTACCCAATGAATGTCCAAAAGAATAAAGGAGAGGATTTCCCTCACAGTCGCCTTTTACAAATATATTCCCCAGTAACCGACCGAATATATCGGCAGGGACGTCGGGATTGAGGACGGAAGCCTTTTCAACTTCCGACAGTTCTTTAAGACAAGATTTAACTACCTCTGCCATTTGGGGCTCTTTTTTCTTAACCCGTTCCACAGCAGAACGAAGAATCGCCGCCTCCCCTGCTGACAGCAGATTTTTATCATCAACCCATTTATCCATAAGACTGTAATATGAGAGAAGTATATTCATATCTGCGGCATAGTATGTGTTTTTATTTATACGGTAAGAGCGCTTTTTAAGAGGATGAACAAAGCATCTACCCTCTCCCGATACCTCATTATCATCAGCCGAAAGGCCTGAAAGAAGGAGGGTAAGAAAGGTCATATCGTAAGTCAGAGTCAGCTTACTGAATACCCCATACTCCTCCCCAAGACAACGACAAAGGCCGCAGTAATATGATTTATACCTCTGTTGCGCCTCGGCAGAAAGCCCGTCGTAATTTGCAGTAACGTATCCAAACATTGACTATTTCTCCAGATTGGTGCGCAATTTACATATAAGATAGCAAAGGGTGTCTATTTCATCATCGGTAAGACCCTCTGTGAGGCGGCTTTCTACAGATGCCGCGTTATTCATAATAGGTGCAAGTATCTCTCTGGATTTTTCGGTAATCTCAAGCTTTTTAAGTCTTGCATCGTAAGGAACGGAAATTCTGCGAACAAGTCCCTTCTGTTCCATAAGACTTATCTTTTTTGATACGGTAGAGCGACGGATGGCAAAAACGTCTTCTATATCCTTCTGAAAAATATTCTCCCCCTCGTGCCCCGCAAGATAAGCAAGAATCCACCCCGTCATATCGGAGACAAACTCCTTTGCATGGGTGTTTTCGGTAAGTATTTCCCTACTGATAAGGTTTGAAAGCTGTCTGAGCTCCGAACAAACCTTACTGCTTTTACTCTTTTCCACGTAAATCCTCCAAGAATTGTTTCATAGCCAACATTATAGAACAATTTTATCCAAAAGTCAATACTTAACAGCGGAATGTCGGTTTTTTCATACAATTAAAACACAGTATTACCCAAATTGCATAAAAGAAAGACAGTCGGATTATTTACCCGACTGTCTTTTATCATATTACTATCTTTCTTCTCTGAAATAAGTAAGTCCCATACTCTGAGGAGGCTGATTTTCTTTTTTGTTTCTTATACTGGTAACCACAAGAACTATTACGGTTACAACGTAAGGAAGCATCTGGAAAAGAGGCTTCATACTCAAAGAAAGGGATATCCAGCTGGTTATATAACTGGACGCAATATACAGCGCACCAAACAGCATAGAACCGAAAATACTGAGATTGGGACGCCATACCGCGAATATAACCAGAGCCACGGCAAGCCAGCCCATATCGTCTATATTATATTCCCACATACCGTTAAGGTAGTCCATAATATAGAACAGACCGCCAAGACCGGCTATACCGCTACCTATGCAGGTTGCAACGTATCTGTAAGCGGTAACGTTAATACCCATAGCATCTGCGGTTGCAGGATTTTCACCAACGGCACGGAGATGAAGCCCCACACGGGTACGGTTAAGAACGAAGGAGCATATAAGGGCAATCAGTATGGCCATATAAACCATAAAGCCGTAAGAAAGGAAGAGTCTACCAAACCAACCCAGCTTATCGCCTATGGGAAGGTGCTTTGTAAAGAACTTACTTGCGCGGCTGAAAGAGTCAATGTTCTGGATAATATATGTGGTAACGCCTACACCAAAAGTGGTAAGAGCAAGACCCGTAACATTCTGATTACATCTGAGTGTTACGGTAAGGAAACAGTAAATGGCACCCATAATCATAGAGCCCAAGAAGGAAGCGATCAATGCAATTATTACAGCAATGAAGCCGTTTATATTCTCTGCGCTTGAAAGGGCGTTTATATAAATAGCATCGGCAAGACATCCGGTAGCGGCACCCACACACATTATACCGGGGATACCGAGATTAAGATGACCTGATTTTTCGGTGAGTATCTCACCTGTGGAACCGAGAAGGAAGATGGTGCCAAGTCTTATGGCGCTATAGAGAAATTCAATCATTTCTTTTCACCCTCCCCTGACTTTTTGCGGAATTTTATCTGATAATTAATAAAGAACTCGCATCCAATAATACAGAAAAGGATTATACCCGTAATAATATCGGGGAATGCGGCACTTATATTGAAATCGGTGGAAACCTGCCCCGAACCAATCTGGAGAAATACCAGGAGGAACGTTGTAAGAACCATAAAAATGGGGTTAAACTTTGCAAGCCAGGATACCATAATAGCGGTAAATCCCTGTCCGCCAACAGCGCTTGCCGTAATGGAATGGTCGATAGCTCCAACGATAAGCAGACCTGCTATACCGCAAAGGGCACCCGAAATAATCATCGTACGGATAATTACTTTTTTCACGTTTATACCTATATAACGTGCCGTATTCTGGCTTTCGCCTACTACGGATATTTCATAGCCCTGCTTGCTGTAAGCAAGATATATGTACATAAAAACGGTAAGAGCTACGGCAACAAGAATAGTCAGCAGATAGCTGTGACCAATTATGGGAAGATGTCCGAAGGGCAGTTCACCGAGAGTACTTGAACCGTCGGTTACCCAGACCTGAAGAAAATACATTACAAGCTGCGCCGCAATATAGTTCATCATAAGGGTAAAGAGGGTTTCGTTTGTATTCCATTTTGCCTTAAATACGGCAGGAATAAATGCCCATACAGCACCGGCGATAATACTTGCGCCAACCATACATATCATAATTACAGGTTCGCTGACTTTGCCGCCCATATAGAACATACAAGCTGCGGAAGCAAGTCCTCCGATAAGCACCTGGCCTTCAGCACCGATATTCCAGAACTTCATCTTGAAGGCGGGAGTAACGGCAAGGGATATACAAAGAAGTATGGCCATATTCTTTAACAGCTTCCATATCTTACGGGGCGTTCCAAAGGATCCGCTTATCATAGAAGCATAAATGCTTATGGGATTTTCTCCAGTAAGTAAATATGCAAGAACGCCTGCTATAACAAGGGCGACAACTATAGCCGCAGCACGTATAGCAACGCCATACCACCAGGGCATTGCATCCCTCTTTGCAATATGGAACAGGGGTTCTCTGACCGAACGCTCGGCAGTCTTTTTCTCAACAGTTGATTTAGCCATTAGTCATTCCCCTTTCCTTCATTTTCTTCCTGCTGCTCAACGTGACCTATCTTGGTCATAAGCAGACCTATTTCTTCCTTTGTGGTATTACGTCCGTCAACTATACCTGTAACCTTACCTCCGCCAATAACGAGGATGCGGTCGCAAAGTTCGATAAGAACGTCCAGGTCTTCGCCGACAAAAATAACGGCAACGCCGTTTTCCTTCTGCTTTGTAAGAAGATTATATATGGTGTAAGACGAATTGATATCAAGACCTCTTACGGGATAAGCTGCCATAAGAACGGAAGGTGCAGCCGCAATCTCACGGCCTACAAGAACCTTCTGAACGTTACCGCCCGACAGTCTGCGGACAGGAGTACTGGTTCCGGGAGTGACTACGTGAAGGCTTTCAATTATCTCGTCTGCCAGCTTCTTAGGTCTTTTACGGTTAACGAATACCGATTTACCCTTTCTGTAGCTACGGAGCATCATATTATCGGTGATGTCCATATTACCTACCAAGCCCATACCAAGTCTGTCCTCGGGAACAAAGGAAAGACGAACACCAAGCTCGCGTATTTCAAGAGGATTTTTATCTCTCAAATTCACCTTTTCGGAATCCTTGGGAGAAACGTAGGTTATCTCACCGCTATCAAGATGATAAAGACCTGCGATAGCCTCCAAAAGCTCACGCTGTCCGCTTCCTGCAATACCTGCAATACCGAGAATCTCGCCCGATCTTGCGGCAAAGGAAATATCATCCAGAACCTTTATACCGTCGTCGTTTGTACTGTTTATATGAGAAACTTCAAGGCGTACGGTGGGATTTACAGGCTCGCTTCTACCGATGTTAAGGGAGATCTTCTCGCCTACCATCATTTCGGTAAGCTCGTTTTCTGTAGTTGTTGCCGTATCGACAGTTGCGATGTGTTTACCTTTACGAAGAACTGCTACCCTATTGGATATGGCCATAACCTCGTGAAGCTTATGGGTAATTATTATAATGGACTTACCGTCCTCGCGCATTCTGCGAAGAACGTCAAAAAGTCTGGTGGTTTCCTGAGGTGTAAGCACCGCAGTAGGCTCATCGAGAATAAGTATATCGGCACCTCTGTAAAGAACCTTCACTATCTCAACGGTCTGCTTTTCGGATACCGACATCTCGTGTATCTTTTTCTGAGGGTCTATATTGAATCCATATTTCTGAGCAATCTCGGAAACACGGTTATTTACGTCTTTAAGATTATATTTTGTTCCGTCGTTTATGCCGAGAATAATATTCTCGGATGCGGAAAAGACATCAACAAGCTTAAAATGCTGATGTATCATGCCTATTTTATACTTAAAAGCATCTTTTGGAGAACGAATAACGACCTCTTCGCCGTTAACCAAAATTTTTCCTTCGTCGGGGAAGTAAATTCCCGATATCATATTCATAAGGGTGGTCTTACCACTGCCGTTTTCGCCCAGAATTGCGAGTATTTCGCCTTTACGGACGTCAAGGTCAACGTTGTCGTTCGCTATAACGTGACCGAAATATTTTGAAACGTTTTTCAGTTCCAGGGCTATATTATTTTCCACTTATTTATTCCTCATTTACAGAAAATAGGTGTCATTTGGGGATATTCTATGGACTTATAAAAACCAAGACGAGGCGGAGATATACTCTCCGCCTTGTCTTAAATTATCGAAATTAATACTTTTCGTTGAGAAGAGTAATGCCGTCGATTCTGAGATCGAAGTAAGGAGCGGACATTATTTCAGACTCATGGAAGTAGCCTTCGCTTACAACTTCCTTACCTTCAACGAGGTAAGAGGTAACCTTTTCGCCGCCTACGGTGATGAAGTTGTCAGCAGCAGTATCGAATACATTGCGGGTACCTGCAACGAGTTCAGCCTTAACAGCTTCGATAGCAGCAACGGTGCCTTCAGCAGCAGCCTGTTCGTTTACAGCGGTAAGAGCAACGGAAGTCTCGGGGATACCACCACACCAGTCGGTAGCGATAGCTTCGCCGGCCTTAACCTGGTTGATAATGTACTGGAAGTAAGGAGACCAGTCAATTCTGGAGGATACGATAAAGGTGTTGGGGCAATCAGCAACAGTGCTGCCGTTGTAGGAAACGTTGGGAACGTTGTTCTCTTCACAAGCGGAGGGAGCACCCATGGAGTCAGCATGCTGGCTTATGAGCTTACAGCCGTTGTTGATAAGAGCAAGAGCAGCGTTTCTTTCTTCTACAGCGTCATACCAGGAACCGGTAAACTGTACTTCCATAGTAACGGTGGGGCAAACGGACTTTGCGCCAAGGTAGAAGGAGGTATAACCGGAGATAACTTCAGCGTAAGTGAATGCGCCTACGTAACCCATCTTAGCTTCTTCAGCAGTGAACTGACCTGCAGCGATCATTTCGTTGAGCTTCATACCAGCAGCAACACCAGCGAGGTATCTGCCCTGATAGATGTGAGCAAAAGCGTTGTGGTAATTGGAAAGGCCTTCGTTGTGAGCCTTAACGCCGGTAGCGTGGCAGAACTGAACATCGGTGAATTCCTTAGCGGCCTTGATCATGAAGTCTTCATGACCGAAGCTGTTTGCAAATACGATAGAGCAGCCTTCGTCAACGAGTTCAGCAGCAGCTTCGTAGCAAGCGTTGGATTCGTCAATGTTCTTCTTGATGATTACCTGAGAATCGTCAAGACCGAGTGCCTTCTTAGCGTCTTCAACAGCGTTGAGGAAGTTGAGGTCGTAAGTAGACTTCTCATCGTGAAGGCAGATGATACCGATCTTAAAGGTTTCGCCGCCTTCTTCGGGCTGATCGCAGGAAGCGAAAACTGCACACATAGAAAGTGCAAGAACGGCAACAAGGATTACTGAAAGAATCTTTTTCATTATCTTTGTCTCTCCTTAAAAAAATATAAAATAATATTTATGTAAAACACTCACACACGCCCCCACGTTGCCGTACAGACGGATGGGAATATTTTCATACGAATAATTTACTTGTCCTGATTACGGAAGGTTATACGTCCGTCATCGGTCATTTCATCAATGATAGCCAAGGATTCAACTCTTATTCCCTGCTCTCTCAGAGCGTCGCCGCCCCCCTGAAAGCCCTTTTCAATAGCTATAGCGCAACCTGCCAGCTCCGCCCCCGATTGGGAGATGATGGAGATGAGCCCCTTAAGAGCCGCGCCGTTTGCCAAAAAGTCATCAACAATAAGAACCTTATCGTCCTTGCCCAGATATTCTGCAGCTACGGTGGCAATGTAGTCCTTATTGTGTGTATATGAATGAACCTCTGCTGTATAGGTTTGTCCGGAAACGTTAGCAGACTTGTTCTTCTTTGCAAAAACGAGAGGTACGCCAAGTTTTGCCGCAACGGCAAATCCTACGGCAATACCGCTGGACTCCATAGTAAGCACTTTGTTTACAGAAGAACCCGCAAAAAGGCGTTCCACCTCTTCGGCCATAGAAAGCATAAAGACGGTATCTATTCTCTGATTAAGAAAGCTACCGACCTTAAGTATATGTCCGGGAAGCACGGTTCCCTCTTTTATTATTTTCTCTTCAAGAGCCTTCATTGGCAATCTCCTTGTGTCCGTAAAAGAAAAAAAGCAGACAAATACCCTGTCTGCCAAATACTTCTGTAAAAAAGACCCCATATAAGAGCCTTTTGCCGATAGTCGCATCTAAGCGTGCGGTAGAAACATTTGGGCTATATATCCAAATTTATATCGGTAGAAACTATGATTACTTATAATAATTATAGCCTTTTGAGAAGAAAAAATCAATCGGCAATCTGTCGAATTTTGAATTAACAAACATCTATATTTGTGCAGATTGCACAAATGTTGTCTTTTAATTAAATTTTTCGTTTCGAAAAACACAAAAGGCCTTCCGACCAAGGGGTCGGAAGGCAAAATATCAGAGCTTGGAAAGAAGTCCGAGGCTGTTATCAAGGAAGTCGGACAACTCACTTGCGGTAAGCTGTCTTTGTCCAAGAAGCGCCAAAGTATATATCTGCTTTGCCATAGCCTTTGCGGTGTCGTCGGGCTGGGATGACATTTTTTCAAGCTTAGCGATAATGGGATTTGATGAGTTGAGAACAAGGGTTGCATCCTCCTGCACAGGGAGATTATTTGCCCCGTCGGGAGAATACATTGAATAGAACTTCATCATCTCATTATATCGGCGAGCTTCTTCTTCAATGTTAAGGATTGCGGGGATCTTCTCCTCCTTAAGGGAAGTAAAGGTCACCTCAAGCTTTTCGTTACCCGATATTTCCTTGAAAAGCTTCTTAAGTTCTTCAGAGCCTTCAGAGGTATCTTCCTCGTTCTTTATAGCATCGGCATTTGCATCTACACGAAGGAACTTAACGTTTTTCTCGGTATTTTCAAGCATGGACATAAACTGATTGTCCATAAG
>JAZSCR010000235.1:0-4054 GCA_045530715.1 Eubacteriales bacterium | reverse complement strand
TCCGACTTGGTTTATATTTACCTCAACGTCGTCAGCCTCGGGAAGAACGGCAACCGTAACCGTGGAGGTATGGATACGGCCCGAAGACTCGGTCTCGGGTACTCTCTGAACGCGGTGAACGCCGCTTTCGTACTTAAGGCGGCTGTAAGCCCCTTCTCCGTCAATGGAAAAGCTGATTTCCTTGATACCGCCAAGCTCGGTTTCGTTAAGGTCGATGACCTCAAGCTTATACCTCTTCTGCTCGGCGTACATGGAGTACATTCTGAAAAGAGAATGAGCAAACAAGGCTGCCTCTTCGCCACCCGCACCGCCACGGATCTCCACAATAACGCTTCTGTCGTCGTTGGGGTCCTTGGGGAGAAGGAGGATCTTAAGCTCTTCTTCCATTTTTACAAGCTCTTCTTTACCGGAATAATATTCTTCCTCGGCAAGCTCGCGGAGCTCCTTGTCGGTTTCGGTTTCCAATATCTCCGCCGCTTCCTCAACGGCAGTCTTTTTCGCCTTATATACGCCGAAGGCCTCAACTATAGGCTCCAGCATCTTTCTCTCCTTCATCAGAGCCTTAAAGGTGTTCTGATCGGAGATAACGTTGGGGTCGGAGAGTCTGGCCTCTATCTGATTGAATTTTTCTTCAAGGGCAAGCAGTTTTTCAAACATGTAAGTTGTCCTTTCGCATAGGTAATATGTACAATGTTATTATATATCCCAAATGGCGAGATAATATTAAGAATGTGTGATTTATGTGTTAATTCACGCTGTTAAGTATACCATATTTAAAGCAAAGAGTCAAGCCCTGCCTTGACATCCGTATCTTTTTTTGATATAATAGGCTCAAAATACAGATTGATTTTACTCGGAGGCATTATGAAACGTTACGCAATCTACGGCGCGGGTTCCTTGGGAACCGTACTGGGCGCCTACATCACTAAAAACGGCGGCAGCATAGACCTTATTAACAGAAACAAGGCTCATATTGAAGCTCTCCGCGCAAATGGAGCACAGATAAAGGGCACGGCGGAGATGACAGTCCCCGTAACAGCCCTTACCCCCGACGAGATGACTGGGAAGTACGACGTTATACTTCTGCTTACAAAACAGCTTTTGAATAAGGAGGTCGTCGCCTTCTTAAAGGACTATCTTGAAGACGACGGCGTTATAGTAACCCTTCAGAACGGTCTCCCCGAGCCCGGAATTGCCGAAATAGTAGGCTCTGACCGTACGATGGGATGCGTGGTTGAATGGGGCGCCGCCCTTACCGAGCCCGGCGTTTGCACCCTCACCAGCGAGGTGGACAGCCTCTCCTTCCACATGGGAAAAATGGAGGGCATTACCGACGAAAAATTCAACGAGGTCAAGGAGCTTCTCGAGCTTATGTGCCCCGTTCACGAAGAGCCTAATCTTATCGGCGCGCGTTGGTCAAAGCTCCTTATCAACGCCACTTTCTCGGGACTTGGCACCGTCGTTGGGGGAGTTTTCGGCGACGTATCCGAAAACAAGGACGCCCGCAAGGTGGCTATCCGTTGCATGAAGGAATGTATTGACGTAGGGCACGCCGCAGGTGCGGTCTTTGCTCCCATTCAGGGCAAAAACATCACCGCCCTCTTCTACTACACAAACCCCTTCAAGCGCGCTATATCCACAATGTTAATACCTATAGCCATGAAAAAGCACCGCAACATCGAGCCCTCTATGCTACAGGACCTTAAAAAGGGTAAAGCCTGCGAGGTGGATGCCATTAACGGCGTGGTCTGCGAATGGGGTAAAAAATGCGGCGTTGCAACCCCCATTAACGACAGGATAGTTGAAATAATAAAGAAGTGCCAGAACGGCGAGCTTACCCCCTGCCCCGAAAATATTAAGTTATTTGACGAACTGCTTTAATATCATATACAAGATACGCCCGTAGCAAAACGCTACGGGCGATATGGTTATTATTTGTATTTATGAAAAAGCAGCGTGCTGCCGTTATTGACGATATACCATTGCTTTCGCAATGGATAAAAAAAATCCAACTCGTGAGAGGTGGATTTTTTTGGCGGAGAAGAGGAGATTTGAACTCCTGCGCCGATTTCTCGACCTACACCCTTAGCAGGGGCGCCTCTTCACCAACTTGAGTACTTCTCCGTATAAGTAGGTGAATAACAAAGAGTTATTTGTTTGCTAATATATTATACATAATATTTTCCCTTTTGTCAAGCCCTTTAGTAGAATAGTTTTTGAATTTTGTGTGATTAATATATAGGAGATTCTTTTCCCGTCCTTGTCACATTTTTTACCTTTCACATACATTTTTGCGGTTAATGGGCGGAATTTGTTGACAAAGGTATATTACGGTGATATACTACAATGTAAGAATTAAGACTATTAGCATAGAGGAAATAATGAAACCAAACAAGACCGAAAAAGGTATGCAGCCAAAGAAAAAATGGTATTATAATCTCTTCCGCCGCAGAATGTTGGTTATTGCGGTGCTGGCCCTGCAGATAGCCGTATTTATTTACGTTCTCGTAAGCAACAGCATGACTTCACAGGTAGTTGCGGCCATTCTTAATCTCATAAGCGTTGGCGTTGCCCTTTATATCATCAGCCTTGACACTCCCCCTGCGTTCAGAACCATATGGATATGTCTGGTTCTGGCATTTCCCGTATTCGGAGGATTGCTTTATCTCTTTTTCGCCTTTCAGTCAAGCACAAGACGGTTTTCAAAGCTCCTGCTCCTGAAGGACAAGAGGAGAAAGGATCACGCCGCAAGAGATTCAGGCCTTCTTGAAACCCTCAAATCACGCCCCGACTTCGATTCCTCGGTGGCCACCTATCTTGAATGTCACTGCGGATTCCCCGTTTACGACGGCACCGAGGCCGAATACTACCCCATAGGCGAAGACTTCCACAAGGCCCTGCTGAATGAGCTTGAAAAGGCCGAAAAGTATATCTTTCTTGAATTTTTCATCATAGAAGAGGGTGAGATGTGGAACAGTATTCTTGAGATCCTTGAAAGAAAAGCAGCCCAAGGGGTTGAGGTAAGAATACTTTATGACGATATGGGTTGTTTTATGACCCTGCCCAAGGAATATCCCAGGTTTCTTGCTCAAAAAGGACTGAAGGTTCACGTTTTTAATCCATTTACTCCCGTTCTTTCAAGCATACAGAATAACCGCGACCACAGAAAAATAGTATCAATAGACGGCAAGGTGGCCTTCACGGGAGGCATAAATCTGGCCGACGAATATATCAACAAAATCGAAAAACACGGCCATTGGAAGGACACGGGAATAAGGCTGTCGGGCAAGGCCGCCTGGAGCCTGACCTTGATTTTTCTCTCGATGTGGGGGCTTTATTCAAAAGAGGACGAGGACTATGCACCCCTGTATCCCCAATCCCTCACCTTGCCGACAGCAGACGGTCTTGGGTACCTGCAGCCCTATGCCGACTCCCCTATGGACAAGGAATACGTGGCCGAGCAGGTGTATCTTAAAATCATTCAAAGAGCATCAAGCTACGTATATATCACTACCCCATACCTCATAATCAACGAAAATCTCCAAAGTGCCCTGTGTCTTGCGGCAAAAAGCGGCGTTGACGTAAGAATAATAACTCCTCACGTGGCGGACAAAAAGCTGGTACACCGTACCACGAGGTCCTATTACGCCACCCTGCGGGATGCGGGAGTAAAGATACACGAATACACCCCGGGATTTATTCACTCAAAAACCCTTCTTTGCGACGGAAAGGTAGCCACCGTAGGCACTGCAAACCTTGACTACCGCAGTCTGAATCTCCACTTTGAGTGCGGCACCTGCATTTACGAGAACCCCTCCGTTACAAAAGCCATGGAAAAGGATTTTCTGGAAACCCAGGAAAAATCCCACCTTATTACGGCGGAAGACTGCAAAAAATACGCAAAATTCGGCAAGCTTCTCAACAGACTGCTCCGACTTTTTGCGCCCCTTATGTAAAGATATGGAGTTCACTCATGAGTGAACTCCTTCTTTATATCCCCCTTCCCCAAATCGGGTAATGCGGTGTTTACGGCAGGGGTTATTACTGAAAGATA
>JAZSCR010000087.1:0-4779 GCA_045530715.1 Eubacteriales bacterium | reverse complement strand
CCGAATCCGTCGGCAGAGAAGAGCACCTTATCAAGGCTGTCGTAGGTCACCATAACCTCAGGCCAATGTACCATGGGTGCGGTGTAGAAGGTAAGGGTATGGGCTCCCAGAGCAAGGCTGTCGCCCTCTTTTACAACCAGTCTTCTTTGGGCATAGTCGGTAAAGAAGAACTTCTTCATCATATTAAATGCCTGCATAGTGGAAACTATTACGGCTTGGGGAAATTCATTTGCAAAACGGTCGATATTTGCAGAGTGGTCGGGCTCCATATGCTGAACGATAAGGTAGTCGGGCTGTCTGCCGCCAAGCTCCTTTTTCAGATTTTCAAGCCACAGGTCGTAAAACTTGACGTCCACCGTATCCATTACGGCAATCTTCTCATCAAGTATAACGTAAGAATTGTATGCCATGCCGTTGGGCACGTCGTACTGACCCTCAAAAAGGTCTATATCGTGGTCATTGACACCGATATACTTAATTGTTTCGGTTACCATATATTTTCTCCTTTATCCTAAAAGAACATCAAATACAAGCATCAAGCAAAAGCCCGCCAACAGAGAGTACGTTGCGCCCCTTTCGCTTCCGTGGGCGTGGGTTTCGGGTATCATTTCGTCGCTTATAACGTAAAGCATGGTACCTCCCGCGAATGCTAACGCAAAGGGAAGTATTGCCGCCGATACCGTTACGGCAAAATATCCAAGCAAAGTGCCCACAACCTCCACAACACCCGTAACAAGGGCTATAAGGAAGGTTCGGCCGTGGCTCATTCCCGCAGCCAGCATGGGGGCGATTATTACCATTCCTTCGGGGATATTCTGCAGGGCAATACCGCCTGCTATGGTGAGCGCCTCGACGGTATTTCCCGTACCGAAGCCCACACCTGCCGCAATCCCCTCGGGCAGATTATGTATGGCAATGGCCATGACGAAGAGAAGTATCTTGTTGAGCTGCTGCTGTTTTTCGGGGTGGCTTTCCCCTTCAACCCCCGCAAGCTTATGTAGATGGGGCACCGCCTTATCAAGGACGTTGACGCAGAGTGCTCCGCAAAAAACGCCTATGACGGTGACTATAAGACCGTATTTTCCGCCGTATTCCAATGAAGGAAGTACCAGCCCTATAACTGCGGCGGCAAGCATAACGCCCGCGGCAAAGGAGAGCACGATATCGCTGAACTTATGGCTTATCTTTTTAAACACAAAGCCAAGCAACGCCCCTATTACCGAGGCGCCGCCCACTCCAAGGGCGGTTAGTAAAACCATTTCCATAACTGTTTATTTCCTGATATAAAAGATGCGGTATGGCAGAGCCACACCGCAGTACTTTTTTATTTTGTGTGGCCAATTTATCCCTTACCCTCGCGGATAACGTAAACGGTACAACCCTTATTTCTTCCGAATCTGTTAGTGTCAAACAAGGAGGGAAGGAATATATCCACGTCGTGTCCTTTAATGGCGCCGCCCGTATCCATTGCATAGCAATAGCCGTAGTGGAAATCGCCGTAAGGGGTAGGTATAATAATGTAAAGCTTTGAGTACATGGGGATGACTTTTCTGTCAACGGCAACGTAGCCAACTCGGGTCAGGTCACCGGTATAGGTTACCTCGCCACCTTCTTCTACGTAGGTGTATGCCGTAATCTCAAAGTCGTCGTACTTTTTGACGTACTCGGTTGGGGGTCCGCTTCCAAGGTCAAGCTCGCCCGAGTAGTCAACGTAGACTACGCCGTCCTTGGGCTTCTTGGTAATCTTCTGGCTTATGGTAACCGTTTCTACGGCAACGCCGTCAACGTATGTGATACGCTTTTTGGTTTCCTTCATGCCGTCCTCACCCTCGGTGGGAACACCGATGGGATATTTGTTGGGTCGCATAACGGAGCAGAAGATAACGGGAATCTCCTTGGTCTCGTAGGGTATCTTTTCAGTTTCGCTATAATATTCGTAAGTAACTCTTCCGACCTTTACAAGCATATCCTCTTCCAAGGGAGTGTCAACGGGATAGTTTATCTCGTCGTCCTTATCAAGGATAATGGAAAATCTGTAAAGAAGGTCAAGGACCGTCTTCTTTTCGTCGGAGTTATAGGCGCAGGAGTAGTATTTTCCGTCGGCGTAGAGGTGAACGAGGAAGGACTTTCTGTCACTTACCACGAAATCCTCAAGGGGACGGCGCACCGTTACGGGAGTTTCGTACACGGGTGTGCTGATAACGGGAACGTCAGGCTCGGGCTCAGCCGCGTCCAGAACACCCATCATAATATCGTAAACGAAGAACACCGATATTATAAGGGAGCAGAACACCGCCACGAAGGTGAGATTTCTTATCCTTCGCTTTTCCCTTTTACGGGCGGCTCTGACCTTCATTCTCTCCTGCAACTCTGTTTTTCGTTGCATAAAATCTCCTATATAATTTTTGGAATGTATTTATCATTATACGCCCAATGTGGGCAGTTCAAACACATTATACCATAAAATCGCCCATTTGTCAACCCAAGGGGCTCTGAAGGGGGCATTTTCCACCTTTTACAATCTTATCCGCTTCCTTATAGCCCCGCTTAAAAGGGCGCAAAGAAAGGCCTTGATAAGGTCGGGAATAAGGAATGGCAATACGCTTATCCCCAAGGCGGCAATAAAGGATACCCCGCCCGAAATGGCATACCAGCAGGCGCCAAGGCCGTAACAAAGGCAAAGGGCAAGGCCGTAGCCAACCATCTGCTTAAGGACTCCCTTTCTGCAAAGGAGAGATATGATAAGAGCCATAAAGGGGTAGGCTACGAGAAATCCACCCGTAGGGCCCAATATATGCTGAAATCCACCCTGAAATGACGCAAAAACAGGCAATCCAACTGCCCCCAAAAGGAGATATGCAGTCTGAGAAAGAAGGGCGGCTGTGGGAGAGAGGAGAGCGCCGCATATCATTACCCCGAATATCCCCATACTGAAGGGGAAGCCCCCCAGAGGGAAGGCCATCTGCGAGGTTACCGCCGTCACCGCCGCAAAAAGGGCGCAACGGGTAATAAGGGCTACCTTTGAGTTTATCTTACGTCCCATCTTTACTGCTGCAGGGCTTCAAAAAACTGCTCAACGGTGATCATTCCATCGTTAAGGGAGAGAAACAGGTCGTTGTGCTTGTTTACGGTAGAATAGGTAATATTAAGCAGATAATCTACCATTCGCTCACTTACGGTGCTGTCCATAAAGGATGTAACAGCCCTGAAAGTAAGGGTACCCTCTGCAATATCGTACACGTACCAGCCGTTAAAAAGGGTATTGCTTATGGCGGCAAGAGCAAAGGTAAACTCGGGGATCTTCTCTTCCTTTATCTTAAAAGGAAGGGGCGACCTAACGCAAAGAGCCTCCCTTTCGGCATCAACCACAAAGTTTACCGTTACGGGCATATCATCGCCTTTTATTCGAAGAGAAGTAAAGAGGAGTTCCTCCTTCTTTTCATAAGACCAATTTTTCTTATCAAAAACTCTGCAAACGGTATCGTAAACCTCTTTTGCCTCGGGGGTTATCTTTATTTCACTCATAACTTGTTCTCCCAAATCAGTTAATTCTTGCTCTATTATAGCCCTTTTACCCCTCTTTGTCAAGACTTTGCCCCATATAGTGCTAAAAGAGTTCAAGATGTTGTAAAGGTTATGGTATTGCAACCGAGCCAAAAATGTTATATAATATATGATGATAAAAAGTGTGTCCGATTTTAGCGGACAAATTTGAAAGGAGAACTTTTTACAATGGCAGATATGTGTCCTTACGCAACCTCTCACGAAGTTGAGAGAATGTGCGTTGTTAAAAAAGGCCCCGACCACGGTCCCGCTCCCATTCCCGAAGAGGGTAGATGGATCCAGTCCAAGCAGATCAGCGATATTTCCGGTTATACCCACGGTATCGGCTGGTGCGCTCCCCAGCAGGGCGGCTGCAAGCTTTCCCTTAACGTTAAGAACGGTATTATCGAAGAAGCTCTTGTTGAAACCATCGGCTGCTCCGGTATGACCCACTCCGCAGCTATGGCTGCCGAAATACTCCCCGGCAAGACCCTTCTCGAAGCGCTCAACACCGACCTTGTGTGTGACGCTATCAACACCGCTATGCGCGAACTCTTCCTCCAGATCGTTTACGGCCGTACCCAGTCCGCTTTCTCTGAAGACGGTCTTGTAATCGGCGCAGGTATGGAAGACCTGGGCAAGGGCGCCCGCTCCATGGTTGGTACCATGTACGGCACCAAGGCAAAGGGCGTTCGTTACCTGGAAATGACCGAGGGCTACTGCACCAGAATGGCTCTTGACGAAAACGACGAAGTTATCGGTTACGAATTCGTTTCTCTGGGCAAGATGACCGACTTTATCAAGAAGGGCATGGAACCCAACGAAGCTTATGAAAAATCCAAGGGCACGTACGGCCGCTTTGATGAAGCTGCTAAGTACATCGACCCCCGTGTAGAATAAGAAGGAGGAGAACGAAATGGCACATTTTGAAGGTTATGAAAGACGCGAGGCCAAGATCCTCGCCGCTTTAAAAGAATTCGGCATTTCCTCCATCGACGAATGTAAGGAAATCTGCGATGCCAAGGGCATCAACCCCTATAAGATAGTTGAGGAAACTCAGCCTATCGCATTCGAAAACGCTAAATGGGCTTACACCGTAGGCGCTGCTATCGCTATCAAGAGCGGTTGCACCAAGGCTGCTGACGCTGCCGCTGCCATCGGTATCGGCCTCCAGAGCTTCTGTATCCCCGGCTCCGTTGCTGAAAACCGTAAGGTTGGTCTTGGCCACGGTAACCT
>JAZSCR010000209.1:0-14216 GCA_045530715.1 Eubacteriales bacterium | reverse complement strand
ATAAAGAATCTCAACAAATACGTAGACCACACCATACTCAAGGCCTTCGCAACCGAAGCCGACATAGAAAAATTCTGCGCTGACGCTGTCAAGTACGACTTTGCCAGCGTATGCATCAACCCCTGCCACGTGGCTCTCGCCGCAAGACTCCTCAAGGGCACCGACGTAAAGGTATGTACCGTTATCGGCTTCCCCTTGGGCGCAAACACCACCGAGATAAAGGCCGCTGAAACCGACAGAGCATACTTTGACGGTTGCGACGAGTTTGATATGGTTATTAACGTTGGTCAGCTCAAGTCGGGCAACTGGGAATACGTTAAGAGAGATATTGAAGCCGTAGTTGCCGCCGCAAGAGGCAAGACCGTAAAGGTTATTATCGAAACCTTCTACCTCACCCCCGAAGAGATAGCAAAGGTATCCAGAATCGCTTCCGATGCGGGCGCTCACTTTGTAAAGACCTGCACAGGCTTTAACGACGGCGTTGCAAAGGTTGAAGATATAAAGATCATGAAGGCCAACGTTGACGCACACGTTATGGTTAAGGCTTCCACCGGTATCAAGACCTTTGAAACCGCAAAAGAGCTTATCGAAGCAGGCGCAGTAAGACTTGGCACCTCCTCCGGTGCTGCAATACTCGCAGACAATAAATAATTGAAAGGACCTCACCATGAAAAAGACCTGTAAAATAGTAGTTCCCGGAAGCTTTATTTCCGACATTACCGCATTCGTAGACAAGTTCCCCCGCGACGGTGAGTCCGTTATCGCACAGTCCCTTAACTTCGGCCCCGGCGGAAAGGGCTCCAATCAGGCTACCGCTGCATCCAGATCCGGCGGCGAGGTTATTATGATAACCAAGACCGGTAACGACACCATGGCTAACGTTCAGAAGGAGCATTACGCCAAGGAAGGCATGACCGAAAAGTACATCTACCGTACCGACGACGCTCCCACCGGCACAGGCATTATGAACGTAAGCACCGTAACCGGCGAAAACAGAATAGTTATGACCAAGGGCGCAAACGAGCTTCTAACCCCCGCAGACCTTGAAGCGGCTGAAGAAGAGTTTGCCACCTGCGACGTTGTTCTCACCCAGCTTGAGACCAACGACGAGGTAGTTAAAAAGGCTATCGAGCTTGCAAACAAGCACGGCAAATATATGATCCTCAACCCCGCTCCCGCACAGCCCGTGCCTGCGGACTTCTTTGAGGGCGTTGACTTCTTCACCCCCAACGAAACCGAAGCAGAGTTCTACTCGGGCATTAAGGTAGAAACGGTTGAAGACGCCGAAAAGGCTGCTGAGATCCTTATCGGCAAGGGCATTAAGAACGTTATAATCACCCTTGGTAAGAAGGGCGCCTTCTTCTCCAACGGCAAAGAAAAGCTCCTCGTTCCCCCCACGGACCTTAAGGCTGTTGACACCACCGGCGCAGGCGACGCCTTCAACGGCGGCTTTGCGGTAGCTCTTGCAGAGGGTAAGGATATAGAAACCGCCATTAAGTTTGCAAACTGCGTTGCTTCTATCTCCGTAACCAGAAAGGGCGCCTCCCCCGCTATGCCCACAAGAGAAGAGTCCAACGCTCTCCTTGAAAGCTTCTACGGTATCAAAAACGTTTAAGGAAACACAAAAGATGATGAAAGCATTATCAATAAAGAACGCAAACGTGGTCGAGATAGACGACGTACCCGTTCCCGCCCTTAAAAAGGACGAGATACTCTGCCGCGTGGTATATACCGGCATTTGCGGCACCGACCTTGCCATATACACGGGTGAGACCGACTTTGTAAAAAGCGGTCAGATAACCTACCCCTGCCGTATCGGTCACGAATGGTCGGGCTACGTTGTAAAGACGGGCGAGGCAGTAACAAAGTTTAAGGAAGGCGACAGAGTGGTTTCGGACAACGGTTTTTGTTGCCGCGAATGTGAGATGTGCCTTAGCGGTCAGCCCCAGAAGTGCCTTAACAATAAGAGTCTGGGCACCATAAACTGCTGGGACGGCTCCTACGCGGAATATCTGGTAATTCCCGAGTGCCACCTCTATCATCTCCCCGACGAGATATCCTACCTCAACGCCGCTACCATCGAGCCCCTTACCATTGCCTACGCGGGTATGACCAAGTTCCCCGTAGAGGGCAGAACCGTTGCAGTAATAGGCACGGGCGCTATCGGCCTTGCGGCCATGGCTCTTGCCTCCAAAATGGGCGCAAGTAAGGTTATCGCTCTTGGCAGAACCGACGGAAAGCTGGAGCTTACCAAAACTCTGGGCGCTACCGACACCATAAACATCAGAACCGTTGATGCAGAAGAAGAGATTCTCCGCATCACCGACGGCAAGGGCGCAGACGTGGTGGTTGAAACCTCGGGCGCTCCCTCTGCCTCCATACAGGCCCTTAAGATAGCCGCAAACATGGGCGACCTTGCCCTTATAGGCTTCTACGAGGTAAATCCCCAGGACTTCCCCCTCAACCTTATCGTTTCCAAATCCCTTACCGTAAAGGGTATTATGGGCGAGTGGGGTCTGGTTCCCAAAATCATTGAGTACATGACCAAGTCGGGTCTTTCCCTTGAGAGCATGGTTACCAGAATCATCTCCCTTGAAAATACCCCCGAGTACTTTATCAATCACAAAGAATACCACAGCCAGGATATAAAGGTTATGGTTAAAATAACCGACGCTGAATAAGAAAGGAAAATAACCATGGCAGAAGCAAAGAAAAAGGGCGTAGTTATCCACTCCAAGGAAGTTAAGCCCCTTGTAATGGACGAAACCTACTCCTCTAAAATGATACTTGACAGCATCGTAGCAGGCGGCCCTGCAATTCAGATGAACGAGGGCACCCTCGCAGCAGGTTGCAAGACCGGCGGCGGCGTTCACGAGCAGCCCGAAATATACTACATCGTTAAGGGTAAGGCTATTCTCCACCTTGACGACGACGCTTACGAGGTAGAGCCCGGAAGCCTTGCCTACATCCCCGGCGGCGTTTTCCATTGGCTTGAAAACCTCAGCGATACCGAAGAGTTCGTTCTCCTCACCCTCTGGGAAAAGGCAGAATACAACGAGGTATACAACATCCGCATGGAAAAATGGGGCAAGTCCTTTAAGACTATTTATGAGGACTAATCAAAGATAATACATACGACGCCTTCCCTTTGGAGGGCGTCGTTTTTTGTATATAAACAGACCGCCGCCCCGAAGGGCGGCGGGATCATAGCGTTTTATTCGATCACGTATACGTTCATATCGTATGCGTATTTCAATGCATTGCCCACGTCCATAGATGAAAGATCTGTTGAGTCACAGAAGAAAATATAGGAAATCACCTTTGAATTGGAGCATACGTTGTATGCAAAGGCATAGACGCGGTCATCGATGAAATAATATCCCTGATAAAAAGCTCCGTCAAGATAAAAATTGTTACCGCTGAGAATTTGAGGCCTTTCTTCAAGATATTGCGCCTCTAATCTTGCAGCTTCGGACTCAAAGGTCGTCTCGTCATACGCAACGCTCAAACGATATATGGAAAGACTATCTTCACCTCTTAGCTGACACTCGTACAAGACCATAGTTCCACCTTCCACCATTTCCCTTGAGGGCATTACCGTGGCAGCGTTCTCCGCAAAGGTCGAATCTCCTATGAGATATGACTCGTCGTAGGTAAACACCTTCTTTTTAACCTCTTGGGAGTAGCGGAGTATCATCAGTGGCCGCATTGCTATGAGGACGGCAACAATGTACCAGCGGACACCCTTGTTTTTTCTGCACAGAATAAAGGCCAGCAGGGGTACTCCCAAAAAGAGAAGAAAGAAGCATAATCCTTCCCAGAATCCCGGCAAAACATGGTATGAGCATAGCCACCAATACATCGTTATTACCGCAAAGATAGTCAAAAAACCTTTAAGATACGCTTTAAGAAAGTCATATATCTTTCTCCTTTTTCTTTCATTCTCCCCGAAGGGCGGCGGAATCTTTAAATAAGAAAAAGACGGACGGCTTGAAAAACACTGTACACAGACAAAACTGCGAACGTCATAGTCAAGAACCTACTGCTCTTTTTATTGAAAAAAGTAAATACAGTGTTAACTATTAATGACAGTATCCAGAAAAGTCGGTACATTGCCAAAGCATCAGGGTCTATAACGTGGAGCTCAAATTCCAAGGTTCCATAGGGAGACAACAAGGAAAATAAAGCTACTAAAGGCATAATAACGCATAAAAATAGGCTGCTTATTATGTTTTTGATAATTGGTTTCATTGGTTACTCCCATAAGCAGTCAAGCTCATCAGCACATAATTTCCTTGTATAATACAAAACGATCCATTGAGATATCCCTATAGCGAAAAAGCAGGACAGCGCGACAATGACAACGCACAAGGTGGCATTTCCCTCTTGCTCCGATTCAAATTTTATACTCGATGAGTTTCTAAATCCTCGGCTGGTTCCGGCAGCTCCGCTTGCGGCGCCTATGCCGGCGGCAGCTGCTATACCTCCTCTACGCAGTGCTTTAGAGTAGACACCCTTCCCTATTCTCCAACGGATAAATACCGTATATAGTAGCGCTGTAGCAAAAGGAATTCCACAAAAAATAAGAGATATCCAAAGCGCAACATTCATACGGACGAAGGTTATAAGAAGTATCAGCACAAAGACCGTGGTTATTATACAGGAAAAGACCACGGTATATATCAAGCGGCGTTTTACCGTATCTTTTCGAGTGATTACAACTGAAAACACAACCAAGGCTATGCACAATATATGGGCAGTTATGCCGCAATAGAATCCCATTGTGTTATAAAAAAGTCCTGCCAGGCCTCCCAAATAACCAAGCCCGCCAAGAAGAACGGAAGCAAATATCAACGTTTCTCTGTCACGCCTATCTGTCGCTTTTAGATGAGTAAGATACCCTTTTATTTTTTCTTTGTCCATAATCCAACTCCCAAACTCGTATTAAAACGGTAATATAGAATCAAAGATTTCACGCCAGTTCTCTTTTGAATGATTCTTTAGAGATTTACCGTAAAAAAGCGTTTTTTCTGTGAATTTATCATAAAAATAATTTGCTCCTATCCCGGCAAGACCGCCTATAAGTGCACCTATAACTGTTCCTGCCCCGGGAAATATACTGCCTGCGGCTGCACCTGCAGTCATTCCTCCCGCCGCATATGAAAAATCGACAAACGCATCCGCAATAGTTGTTGAAACATCCGCGCCACTTGAAATATTATTCAATATTCCGAGGCCTACATCCGCGCCCAAACCTAATAGATCAAGGTTACTTAATTCGCTACCACCTATATCCTTTGTCAGCTTGAGAAAGGGTTCAAAGGTTTCGTCCAGCCACTTCAAATCAGCATCGACTTTTTTTGCCCACGTTCCAACTCCGATATTTGCCGGAGGTTGAGATTCTTTTATACCGTTTCGTATATACTTATACAAAGCTCCAAAGGTCATCTCGCCAACGTCTGCGCCTAACTCTATGCAGCCGTAAGCGTCGTTTATCTCTTTAAGTCGAGATACAGTGTCCTTTGAAGAAAGACAGTTTTTCATCATGCCTACCATATTTTTTTGTATCTCGACTTTTCTTTCTTTTTCTTCAAAAGGATTGACGTTCGTTTTATACTTTTTGAGTACCTCTTCGGGTATGGGCTCTCTTGGATTAATTGTTGAATATATCCACTGAGCCTTATACTGGAGTGGATCTATAATACTGCTATCCCATGAAGGCTGAAATGGAGAAATCAAATTATTTTTTGACTGTTCATCTGATTGAGAAGCATTTCCGGAGCCGTCTTCCCCTTCAACATAGCTCGAATGAACGTAATCGTATCTCTCCGTCCTATACCTATCAAAGCCTGAAGTCTGCATAAGAGGCTGGGTGGGATTGTCTATATCTCCATTATACACCTTCGCCTGTCTGTTGTCAAGACTTTCGAAATTGTGAATGGGCATCAGCAGGTATTTTTCCATAGAAAGGTTTCCGTTTGAATAGTCTTCATAGGCTCTTTGCTGAAGGTTTTGGAGTGTTTTTGCATCAAAGTTGCTTACGTCGATCTGCTCGCCTTTGAGCATCCTGCTGTAAAAATGGTCGGCGAGCATTTTATCGGATTTTTCTTGATTTAGCCTCTGGGCTTCTGCTTGAGCTATAGCGTCCCTTTGAGCCTTTTCTTTTTGAGAGTTTTCGGCGTAGGCCTTCAGGTATGCCTTGCGGTCGTATTTATTAAGACCTTCGTAGTCCGACCAAGGAATAGCCTGAAAGGTTTCGGGATTTCGCCAAGCCGCGGTGGGAGATGAGTAGTCGGGAGCTGCTAATGCATCCCTCTTGAGGGAGGGGGACCACGAAGTGGTGGTGGGAGTGGGCTGTCTTGATTCTGCGTAAGACGGGGTACGATTCCCAGTTTGCGCAGAATCTCTTTTTGTCACACCCCCCGTCGCGTTCGCGACACCCCCCGCAAGCGAGGGGCTTCCGTGCCCCGATATTCTTTGTTTCAGGGTTGAGGGGAGATTTGAGGGTACCTCACCAGTCTTGAAATAACGGTCCAGCATCCCCTTTGCTTTTTCACTTGCCACGGCGTTTATGTAGTCGTCGTAGGTGAATTCCCTCTTTTTCGTTGTCGGGGTGGGAGTGGGAGTACCGTTTGCCTCCCTCTTTAGGGAGGCAGTGTTGCCGTCTTTTATAACCGCGACCGCCTTTTCCTCTTCTTTTTTCTTCTTTTTCTTTGTGGCGGAAGGCGCGCCGCCCCCGTCCTTTATTATTTGCTTAGTGTCTTTTAATGACATTGTTTTCTTCTCCTTTCGGATAAAATATTATTTGAGCATTTCGCTCTTTGCAATAATATTCTATCACAAAACGAAATAAAAAAACAAAAGGGTGGCACCTGTAATATTTTTGTGAATTTTTAAAAAGATTAGGGTGTGAGATAGCCTTTGCCTCCGCCGGGCATAAAAAGTATGCTCCCGAACATCAGTTCGGGAGCTTTTTTACGTGTTATATTTCGCTGACCAATTCAGAGAGGTCTTTTCTCCTCTTTTGGCGGAGAGGGTCGCCCTCGGTGGGGTAACCAAGGGTGATTACCAGCCTAACGGGGCTGTCAAGGTTGCAAACTTTACGGACTTTTTCATCATCAAACCAACCCAGTATGCAGGTACCCAGCCCCTGAACGGCTGCCTCGGCGGTGAGATATGCCACGGCAATACCTATATCCATGGAACGGTAGTCGTTATTCTTTAGTTTTGAACCTAAGGCGGCGGTCTTAACGTAGGGCTTTTCGGAAACCACTATTAAAACGGGGGCTTGGGAGGCGAACTTGTTCATCCCCATGCCCATGCAGGCCTTTGCCACCTCTTTTGCGGCATCACCTTTGCAGACGGTGAAGTGATAGGGCTGGCCGTTGCAGGCGGAGGGAGCAAGCCTTGCGGCCTCCATTATGGAGGTTATCTTCTCCTGCTCCACATCTCTGTCAGAGTAGCTACGGCAGGACTGGCGGGTCTTGGCTATTTCCATGAAGTTCATGCTTTTTCTCCTTTGCGTCCAGACTCGATAAGTTCCTTTTCGAACTCCTCGGGGTGCTTTAAGTAGTAGTCCTGATGCTCTTCTTCGGCAGGATAAAAGGACTTGAAGTCCTCCACCGCGATATGTACCTTTCTGCCGGTGGCGGCCTCAAGGGCGGCTATCTTTTGGGCGGCGGTTTCCCTTTCGGAGGGGCTTTGGCAGTATACGGCAAGGGTGTAGGAATGGCCTCGGTCGATAAACTGCCCTTCGCCGTCGAAGGGGTCAACAGTTGAAAGGAAGAGGTCAAAAAGGGCGGCAAAATCGCTCTTCTCGGAGTCGTAGGTCACCTGCACCGTTTCTCGGTGTCCCGTTTTTTGCGCCTTTACGTCGGCGTAGGAGGGCGACTTCTCGTCACCGCCCGAATATCCGCTGACCACTCGGGTTATTCCCAGTTTTTCCTTAAACACGGGGGTTATGCACCAAAAGCATCCCCCTGCAAAATAGGCTTGTTTTATCATATTATTTTCAACTCCTCGAAAGAAGAGGTAGGCAAGAGCGGCGAGTGCCGAAGGCCTCTTCGAGGCCTTCGGCCAAGGGCTTCGCCCTTGCCCCTGCAAAGCAGGGGGCTTGCCGCCTATAAACATGCTTTCACGCTAAAATCTCTTGATAATGAATTTATCCTTGCTCAGGTGCATACCGAATTTACAGTATCTGATAAGGGAGTCGATGGCGTTTTCGTTATCGATAAATCTGGACTCAACGAAGTTAAGCTCCGACTGACGGTTGGTCTTGAGCCAGAGGCGCTTGTATTCTCTCTTAAAGCGGCCGTACTCTTCGCCCATAATAATGAGGTCGTCAACGATACTTCTTGCCTCTTCCCTATCCTTAAAGGGTCCTGCGGGGATAACGAAGGCCCTCATACAAGCCCAGAGCATTCTTCTTATGTCGTGCTTAAAGCAGTCAAGGGTAACCTTGTTTCTCTTGGGCTTAAGCTCTTCGATTTCGTCTGCGGCATCGGAGAGGGTGGAGAACATTCTGGAGCAATGCTTACCAAGGTCGAATCTTGATTCGGTGGCTCTTCTGGGGTCCTTCCAGAACTCGTTATGGAGGGTGCCGCTGATGGAGGGCAGCTTAAGGTATTCAACCTCTTTGAAGTTCTTTTCAAAGTCGTAGAACTCAAGGAAGGGCTTAACGTTGGGATTTTCAAAGCCGTAGTAGAGGGTGAGGAAGGACTCGGTAAGGTCCTTTAAGGTGCGCTTACTTTCGTTATTCCAGCCAAACTCACCTGCTACTGCAAGGCCGATGACGTTTTCTTCACGGAGAAGAGTGCCGCCGTCGTTCCAAGAGGACATAATAAAGCCGCGGCTCTTTTCTTTACCCTGCTTTGCCATAAGGCGGGCATTGTCGTAAGTACAGCCCAAGGTGGGGAAAAATCTTGCAAAGGAGAGGACTGCGGGGGAAACGTAGAACTCAAGTCCGCTTTCGCCCAAGTCCTTTATATCCTGAAGGTCGTCGTGAAGGTCGTAGTTCCAATAAACGAATCCGATATCGGAGTCAAGCTCCTTGATCTTGTCAAAGGGTGCGTGCTCGCCGCCCCAGATGTTGGTAAACATATCTGCGTAAAGCATCATTTTGCATCCGCGCTTCTTTACCTCGCCATTGAGCCAATTAAAATGCTCTATGTAAAGCTCGGTGGCCTTTTCGATACCGAAAACATCCTTAAGCTCGAAGGGTTCGTCGCCGCCCACGTGGATAATGCCCTGACCGAAGGCCTCCACGGTGGTGTCGAGGAGCTTTAAGATAAGCTTTCTGGTCTTGGGATTTGTGGGGTCGAGAACTGCGGTGGGGGTTACTGTGCCGTCCTTGTTGGTCTTGGGGAGCATATACTTTGCAAAGTCGTGGAGCATGCAGTTTTTATGCCAGTGACCAAGGAGATTTATAATGGGGCGTACAGACACGCCGTAGCTTCTGCCGTAGGCAACCATTTCCTGCCATTCGGAAACGGGAACGGGGTCGGAGTACTTGCCAAAGTCGGGCAGGTCGGGGATTGCGATAGTATCCTCTATGTAAGGGAAATAAGTATTATACTTGTAGTAAGAGCAACGTCTTATCATATCCTTGAAGTTGTCAAGGGTGGATATCTGTCCTCTGGAAATATCGTCGGAGTATCCTCTGAAGTCCTTGTCGGGGCAGTCCTGAGCGGTAAAGGTCTCTATAACGCCGCCGTTGAGGGCGCCGAGCTGGGCAATGGATACCAGAGCGTAGTAGCCGCCTGCGGGGTCGGAGCAGGATACGGTTATCTTTTCCTCGGTCGCTTCTATTTTATACTCTTCCTTGGAAAGAGATTCGTCGGCTACGAGAGATACGGGCTTTTGGCCGCCAAGCTCCACCTCAAAATCCTTGAATATATCCTCCCATACGGGAATGTAGGCCTTGAACATATCGGTCAGGGAATAGTCGGCAAGACGAAGCTCGCCACCGCCAACCTTTATCTTTTTTATCTTGGGAATAGTATTGGTTTTCATACTAATACTCCTTGTTAATTGTAATATATATTAAATATATTATACTATCCTTTCACCCTTTTGTCAATAGCGATATAGGATTGTTCGATTGTTACAGAATTGTGTCAATATTCTCCGTCACACTTCTGCCGTATATGTCCTTAATCTTACATAAAAACGATAAAAAGGCAAACTCTCCCCTTTTCCGTAGAAAAGTTTACATTTAGAGGATATAATAAATTATAAAAAAGAGGTAGCTACGGCTTAAAATTTAATTTATGTAAAATTAGTTATACCTTTGTTACCATTTTGTTACATTTTACAAATATTCAACACTTTCAGATATACTCGAAAGAGGAGAGAGCCATGAAAACAGTTATAGGAATAGACGTGGGGGGCTCCACCACCAAAATAATAGGAGTCAGATTCAAGGAAGATAACGCCCGCCCCATACTTATGCAGCCCCTTCAGGTAAAGGCTAACGACCCCAAGACCTCCATTTACGGAGCTTTCGGCCGTTATATAAGTGAAAACGGCATGAAGATAACCGATATTTCCCGAATTATGGTCACGGGTGTTGGCTCAACCTTTATCAAGGAGGATATTTACGGCATCCCCACCGTTCACGTGGAGGAGTTCGAGGCTCTGGGCCTTGGAGGTCTTTATTTAACAGGTCTTGAAAACGCCGTAATAATCAGCATGGGCACAGGCACCTCATTTGTAAAGGCCGACAAGAACGGCAGCCGTCACCTTGGCGGTACGGGTGTTGGCGGAGGCACTCTGGTAGGCCTCTCCTCCCAGATGCTTGACGTAAGACATTTTGACTCTATAGTGGAGATGTCCACCCGCGGAGATCTGGCAAACGTTGACCTTACCGTTGGAGATATATCAAAGAGAAAAATATCCACCCTTAACGAAGAAACCACCGCTTCCAACTTCGGCAAGATAAAGGACAACGTTTCAAAGGACGATATTGCCAGAGGTATTGTGAATATGATATTCCAGACCGTGGGTATTATGGCGGTTTTTGCCTGCAATAACGACGGCACAAAGGACGCCGTTCTTTGCGGAAGCCTTGCCACGATTCCCGATACGGCGGCATACTTTGACATGATAGAAAAGCTCCACGGAATCACCTTCCATCTCCCCGAATATCCCGAATACTGCACCGCCATCGGCGCCACCTTAAAAGAGGAGATAGCGTGAAAGATAATCTGTAGAGTTAGGCTATTGTGCGTTCTTCACGCTTAAATTAAATATTTTCTTCGAGAAATCAATTGTTGCCAGCAACGATGAATTCATTTTTGAGTTGCCGCAAGCGGCAACATGGAGGATTAAAATAATGAGCTTTAAAGTTGTAAGAGCCGTTCCCGCCGATGCGGTGGAAATGGCATATACCAAGCTTAACGCTTGGAAGGAGTGCTACGCCGAGCTTCTCCCCCTCTCCTATATAGAGAAGGAGACCGAGTTTGAGGAAAACTACTTCACATACCAGAAGCTTGCCCTCCAGCCCGGACACATGATGTTCGTTATAATGTTCAACAACGTTATGGTGGGAATGTTTGAGCTTAAGGGAAACTCGGAGCCCGACCTTGGGGACGAATACTGTCAGCTTAACAATATCTACTTCCTCCCCATGTACTGGAATAAGGGCTTTGGAAAGAGAGCCTTCAGATACGTTAAAAAGATAGCAAAGACCAGAAAGTACTCCAAAATATACCTTTGGACATTTGCGAAAAACACCAGAGCCAAGTACTTTTTTGAAATCTGCGGCTTTAAGCCCGACGGTCACTCCCGCAAAGTAAGGGTATCCCCCGACGAGGAAGTTGAGCAGATCCGCATGGTAAGGGAGGACCTTTCCACCCCCGAAACTGCTTTCAGAAGAGGTAACGACTGATATGGCAGAAAAGAAGACCCCCATACAGGAGCTTTACGATAAGATTCCCTCCTTTAGCTGCCGAGAGGGCTGTTACGACTGCTGTGACAATCAGATACAGTTTGCCCCCGAAGAGGCAGAGAGGGTGGGCGGCTTTAACTACACCGAAAGGCTTTGCCCCCACGTTAAGGACGGCAGATGCTCGGTGCATCAGAACAGAGCCTTTATTTGCAGAATATACGGCTCCAGCGAGATAATGCCCTGCCCCCACGGCTACGGCCCCGAAAAGCCCCTGACAAAAGACGAAACATACGCCCTTCTCCGCGAGTACCTCAGACTTATGAGGGAGCAGGAAGAAGAGTGCAGAGCCTGTAAGGAAAAGACACCTTCCCAAGAGGAGCAATAATGTTTAATATTGACACCTTCAGACATTACGAAAGATCTTTCGCAAAAGATGGGGAGAAATCCTTTATTCTCTTGCCCGGAAAAGGTCCCGTTATGATCTCCGCACCCCACAGCGTGGAGCATATGCGAAATGGAGAAATAAAGGCGGCAGAGCCCCAGACGGGAGCTCTTGCAAGGATGCTACACGACCAAATAGGATGCCCCGTAATTTATAAAACCAAAAACTGCGGCGACGATCCTAACTACCATAACGACTCCCCCTATAAGCAGGCCCTCGCAGAGTATATAAAGAACAACGGCGTGGCTTTTCTTATTGACCTGCATCAGCTTTCTCCTACCAGGGAAGTTCAGGTTCATATAGGAACGGGCAGAATGAAAAACATTTCAAACCCTGAATTTTTCAAAGAAGCCGTAAGGGCCTTTGAGGCTCAAAATATTGGTCCTATTCACACGGGAGACCCATTTGATGCATCAATGCCCTATACTATTTCGTCCTACATTTCATCCACTTGCAAAATATCCTGCCTACAGATCGAACTAAATTCGGATATAGTCAGAAGTGACGGAGATAACCCCAAAGCAGAAAAAGTTTTTGAAGCCTTGGCAGACCTGATAGCCAACCTCACTGACATTTTGACGGGAGCATAGACATGAAACAGCGTAAGTCCACCTTTGAATTCGAGAACGGCAATCTTATTCTCAAGCACAAGAAATCAAGCGCAGAGCTCTTTGATGAGGTTTGCCGCCTAACCCTCGTTAACGAGAGATTCAGCGCTGCCGATAAACTGAACGTCATAGGCGTATCCGAAACCGCCTTTACCCGTTGGGGTAATAAAAAGGCCATGTTGCTCAACAAGGATACGGGGAAATACATCAACGTGTCCTTGAAAGCAAAGAAGGGCTTGGGTGACGGGGAATTTTTGGCAACCGCCTATCTTAAAGAGATATTATCCCTCAATGAGGGCAAAAACATTTTCCTCTGCCAATATAAGGCCTTGGAATTTAAAAACGTCTTTCTCCAGAAAATTGACCGCATACGAGAAAGCGACTTGGGAATCTCCGAGGCCGATTACAACCATCTCCCCTGTCATATAGACAAGTCCCCCTGTACTCTTTTTGAAATATACAACGCCTTTACCCACGACAGTATCGTGGTAAAGAAGTCGCACATATTTATTGATAAATCTCTGGCTCCGGGAACCATAAGACTGAGCAGAAAGCAACGTCTTTGCTTGGGACTTGAGTTGCCCCAATACCTATCGGACAACCAGTGGGACACCCTCAAGGATACCCTTGGTGAAGACAGCAACGACTTTAATACCCTTTGCGAACTCTACCCCTCCGAGGACAGGTTCCTTGACAAGAGCGCATCTTACGATAAGAAGGCGGAGGCAAAAAAGATAATCTCAAAATGCTACCCCAAGCATTTGAGAATAATACCCGTTCCCCAATCAATAAAAAAGAACAAGAAGAAGATATTGCAACGGCTGTGCGATTTTTACGTAGGAAAGAGTACCATCTCCCTCATCTGCCGCAGACCCTACGATATTGACGAGGGATTGGATATTGTAAGAATGACAAAGTCCAACATGAACCTTTTGGGCATTGATGAAATGGACAAGGTTATTTTGCAGTATAAAAATAAGAGAGTAAGTTGCAGAGTTCTGGAGCTTGAGGATATGGATGCCTTTGGTGAAACCAATCTGCCCATATCTCCCGACTTGGTAATAGGCATCCCCGCCCATATCAGAAAAAAGCTTTACATAATGGATCTGTCATCTTCGATAAAAATAGACAGGGATACGGGATTTATATTCAAAAAGAGTATTAACGAGCAGATAGTTCCCATTTTGCTTACTCTGTTTTCGGCAAATCTGTTTACAGACTCCTCAATTATCTATTCTGCACTACTTTCCCTGGTAGCAATACCCATAGTGCTCTATTT
>JAZSCR010000114.1:0-7277 GCA_045530715.1 Eubacteriales bacterium | reverse complement strand
GTAGAGTCCTATTTTGCCGTACGTACCCTTGAAATAAAGACCGTGGACGGCCTTTCCCGCCTTTGTCTTAACGGAAAGCCCTACTTCTTCCACGGGCTTCTTGACCAGGGATATTGGTCAGACGGCCTTTTCCTTCCCGCCGACCCGAAGGGCTATGAGGATGATATCCTTGCTATGAAATCCCTGGGCTTTAACACCCTTCGTAAACATATAAAGGTTGAGCCCCAGCAGTTTTATTACGATTGCGACCGCCTTGGTATGGTGGTATTTCAGGATATGGTCAATAATGGGGAATACTCTTTCTTCCGCGATACCTTGCTTCCCACGGTAGGAATCTTCCGTAAAAACGATAAGACCGAAGCCAGCAATGACCAAGAAGAAAAGACCCGTCAGCTCTTTATTGAAGGTATGAAGTCAACCGTTGAAAGCCTGAAGGTTCACCCCTGCATCTGTATGTGGACCATATTTAACGAGGGCTGGGGACAGTTTGAGTCGGACTGGATGTACGGCATACTTCGTTCACTTGATAAAACCAGATTTATTGACACTACCTCGGGTTGGTTTGAAATAGGTCAAACCGACGTTGACAGCCGCCACGTATATTTCAGAAAGGTAGCCCTTGAGCCCTCCGGCAAGCCCCTTGTTCTTTCCGAATTCGGAGGTTATTCATATAAGCCCGAAGGCCACGTTTTCAATACAAAGCAGACCTACGGCTACGGAAAATGTAAGACCCGCGAGGCCTTTGTTAAGGCTTTCTGTGACCTTTACGAAAAGGAGATAGCTCCCCTTATTACCAAGGGACTCTGCGCCGCAGTATATACCCAGGTGTCGGACGTTGAAGACGAAACCAACGGCCTGCTCTCCTATGATAGAAAGGTTATGAAGGTTAAGCCCGAAGAGTTTGCTCATATATCAGAGAAGTTGAAGATATAAACAAAAAAATCCCTCCACATGGAGGGATTTTTTACGTAATAAATCTTATCTAAGGAACTTGAGGTTGCAGATAATTGCAGGGTCTTTTGCCTTGCCCTGACATACCTGGATAAAGGAGATTATCTGGAGTACGGCAATAACAACCATTGCGATGCCTCCAACGATGGGAACGATAAAGGTCCAGCAAAGAAGTGCGGAAACAAGGCCTACGAGAGTGGAAACTACCAAATACTTAAGGGCTGTACGAACGTGGAACTGAACGTACTTTGAGGTGTTTGCCATGAGGATTGCGATGATAAGGCCGATAGCACCCATAAGATAGGGGAGCATAGCTACGACTTTGTTATCGGAAATATCCTTTGCATCAAATTCAGCAGTATGGTCATTTTCGTCTACAGCAGTTACAGTTTGAGTAGCGAAAGCGTAGCCGCAGTTTGTGCAAACGTTAGCTTCGTCAATACACTGGGTGCCGCATTTTGTACAGAATTTCATAAGTATCTTCCTTTCAAATAAAGTATATTTTACTGTAAATATATTATAAAACATCTGTCATTATTTGTCAAGTAGGTTAATGAATTCTTAAACCATAATACAAAAGAGAAGTACTTTTCAGTACTTCTCTTTTGTAAGCAAGGAATTTTATCTGTTAAGGATAAGCTTGGTAAGCACAACGGGATCAACGATCTTGCCGTCCTTGTAAACTCTCATGTTACCGGAAGCGATTTCGTCAATAAGGATAACTTCGTCGTTATTGTAGCCGAATTCAAACTTGATATCCCAGAGGTCAAGGCCTATGGTCTTGAGATCGTCTGCAACTATCTTGGTGATCTTAAGGGTCTGTTCCTTCATGCTTTCAAACATTTCGGGGCTCATTACACCGAGGGCTGCAAGGCCTTCTCCTGTAACGAGGGGGTCACCCTTGGCATCGTTTTTGAAGGTGCATTCAACATAGCCGCCTTCAAGGGGAGTGCCGTCTTCTATGTATTCGCCGTATCTGCGGATAAAGCTGCCGGTAGCAACCAGGCGGCAGATAACTTCAAGACCGTGACCGAAAACTTTTCCGGGGAGCACTTCCATAGTAGCGTCGTCAATGTTAGCGCTTACGTAGTGGGTCTTGATGCCTGCGGCTTTGAGTAATTCAAAGTAGTAAACTGAGGTCTGAAGGTTTGCCTTACCGATACCTTCAATGGTGAGGCCAACGGTATTTTCTCCGGGATCGAAAACGCCGTCCTTGCCGGTGCAGTCGTCTTTAAACTTGAGCATTACGTTGCCGTTTTCGAGGCTGTAAACGTCTTTGGTCTTGCCTTCGTAGATCTTTTTCATATTGTTAGCTCCTTTAATTAGCAGATTGGCTTTATGCTAAACAGTATAACATAAACGATTTTAAATTTCAATACGTATTAAAAAAAATTCGCCCTCTTATGCATAATATTTTACATTTTCGGAAACATTTCATCAAATACTTAGTACTTTTGTCCTCTTTGTATTG
Organism: Eubacteriales bacterium; assembly: GCA_045530715.1. Taxonomy (GTDB): domain Bacteria; phylum Bacillota; class Clostridia; order Oscillospirales; family UBA644; genus JAZQLP01. Next base: position 4,855 of record JAZSCR010000114.1, on the reverse strand, counting down.
CAAACACAGGCAAATTATGATATAATTTCTTTATCATTTACGAAAGGATATATTGAATTATGAATAAGAAGATATTTATAATCGTTCCTCTTCTCATTGCAATTTTTATGGGGCTTACGGTTCCTTTTGCTGCAGAAACGGATAAGACTGGTTATACTGCATCGAGGGATACATATTTCCTGGCCGACGAGCCTTATAGCGAGCCCATACTTACCTTCGAGGCGTGGGTGAATATCCCCAACAGAATAGTCGGTTCTTTTTCCAGAATGATTATTCTTTCAACCTACGGTTGGTATAACGACACTCTTAGCTTTGGTGTAACAAAAGAGGGATATCCCTGTGTTATTTACAGTGACTCTGAGAGAACTGTTCCTTACAATTTCAAGGATGGCGACGTTCGCGAAGAAAAATGGATGCATATGGCTATAACCATTGATGCGGAAGCTAAAATAGCCTACGCTTACGTTAACGGCGAACTTGTAGGAGAGAGAAAAATAGATTTTGATCCCCTTAAAACCTATACCACTCCTTATATGATGGCCAACGACAGTACTTCTGCAAAGATTTACGCCTTCAGAGGACAGCTGGGTTCCGTTACCGTTTATTCCGATATGAGAACTGCCGACGAAATAGTTGCAGATATGAATTCGGATACTCCCGATACCGATAATCTTATTGCTCATTACGACCTCTACGGTGATGTTTCTGAAGTTGCAAAGGACAGCACCGGTCGTTACGATATGAAATTCGTTGATCAGTGGATAACGGAAAGCGCTTTTGATAACGATTATGCTTATACCTTTGTTGCAGTAGGCGATACCCAGAAACTTGCTGTTAAGTATCCCGATGATTTCAAGAAAATATATAACTGGCTCTATGATAATATCGAAGCTCAAAAGATAAAAATGGTAATGAGTATGGGTGACATTACCGACGAGGATCTCGATAGAGAATGGACCCTTGCCGCCGAGTATATCAGGCTTCTTGACGGGCTGACCCCTTACACTCTTTTAAAAGGTAACCACGATAGCGAAGAGCAGCTTGACGCTTATTTCCCCTATGAAGAATATGCTGACCGTCTGGCAGGTAGTTTTGGTGAGTCTGTAAGGAATTCCTGGCAGGAAGTAATTATCGGAGATATCAAGTATATGATCATGGCCCTTGACTATAAGCCTTCCGATGAGGTTCTTGCATGGGCAAACGAAGAAATTGCGGCTCATCCCGAGCATAACGTTATATTTACCACTCATGCATATCTCTTTTCCGACGGAGATTATAACAGCCAGGGTGAGAGAATATGGGAAGAACTCGTTTCAAAGCACTCTAATATAGTTCTCGTTCTTTGCGGTCACGAGGACTCAGACCCCATTCTTATGAAGAAGAGCACAGGTGTTAACGGCAACGTCGTTACGCAGTTGCTTATTGACGGTCAAAACGTTGATAAGGAAAACACTCCTGCGGGTCTGGTTGCGCTTCTCCATTTCTCCGAGGACGGCAAAACGGTAAACGTTGAGTACTTCTCTACTGTTAAGGAAATGTACTTTACACCCGAGAGCCAGTTTACTATGGAATTACCCGTAATAATGCCTGCATCTTCCATGGCAAATATCTTCGAAAATCCCGTTACTTACATAATTATTGGTGTTATTGCGGTGGGAATTGCCGTTGCTGTAATTCTTATTGTAAAGAAAAAGAAATAAACCCCATATATGTAAAGTGCTCAGCGTTGACACGCTGAGCACTTTCTTTTTTTATTTATTTTTCTGAAATATCGATTTTTATATTACCGGTAGAGGTATTTATTTCGCAAATTCCGCCCGATGTGGTGCGAGGAAGACTTATTTTGCCCGTATCGGTGGTGGGGAAAAAGATTTTTTCGGTCATAAGAGTTCCCCTTACGTCGCCTGTGTCAGTTTTTACTGATAGATTTTCGGCATCTGCGTTATTAAAGGTTACGTCACCCGTGGTCGTTTTTATATTTAATATTCCGGATATTGTATTGGCAAGAGAAACGTCTCCCGTAGAGGTTTTAACGTCAAGGATCCCCTTTATAGTGCAGTCAGTTAATAAAACATCGCCCGTGTCAGACGAAACTGATATTCCTTCTGTAGCTGACAGCGTAGTCAGGGTTATTTCGCCCGTATCCGTTTCTGCTTGTACGGACGCAGGAGAAATATCTTTAATATTCAAATCTCCCGTATCTGACTCAACAGAAATATCATTTACAACGCCGGCATACCACAATACGTCTCCCGTATCGGTTTCAATTTTTGCGGTATTGAAGGAAAATTCCTTGGTTATTTTTATATCTCCCGTATCAGTATTCAGAATAACGGTATCGTATTCTGTCTTTGGAAGATATACCGTGATCGTGGTTTTTCCTGAAAAGATGCCTATATAGTCAAACCACATTTTATTATTGACGGTTTTTACCGTGAGTGTACCGTTTTGAACGGTTACCACGTGGCTAACCCGTTCTCTTTCATCGCAAACAACCTTGCAGTCTGCATCTTCTGAGAGGACGAAGCTGATATCGTGAACATCAGTATATATAAGAATATTTGTAAAGTCTTCCGACACGCCGTAGGTGACCGGAGTATAGGCTTTTATAACCAGATCATTAAAATCAGACCCCATTACGGATATTCCCACGCCTGCCAGAACGATACCTAATATAAGAGCTGCAATGGCAATTATGAGGGTAGCTTTTGTAGAGGTTTTCATTTTGTTGCCTCCTTCTTTATAAAGCAATATTTAAGACCAAGGACGGCTTTCTTTGTCAAAAATGCAAGTCCCTTGGTTGCGTATACACATCCAAACCCACTGAAAATAGAAAGCGAAACGAGGATAAATCCTATTCCAAGGTAGGTCAGGCAAAACCATATTCCGCCAATTATACCGCAGGCGGGTGCGGACAATAATGCAGCAAAAGCCGTTGCTCCTAAGCTTACGGGAACAGACCAAAGACTGCTTACGATTGCCCAAAGGGAAACGTATACGGATAATATTACGAAAAATGCAGATATGAGCAAAGGTATCCATAGAGGTGCACCCAAAATGAGAAGTATTATTACCGTAGCGGAAGGCTTTTTTGAGGTCTTAACCTTATTCTTCACCAGTTTTACAATGGGTATATTTTTTAGTATTTCTTTTGCCGCTTCTTCAGGTGTGCCTACCGATGCTACTGCGGATTCCTCGTCAAGACCTTCTTCTATTCGGTCGTCAATCATTTCTGCATAATATTCAACCGAGCTTTCAACGTCTGTCGCTTCAAGTCCTTCAAGGTGTTTGCGAAGCAAGGTTAAAAATTCAGTTTTATTCATGTATTTCATCCTCTCTCGTTACAAAACGGTATATTGAAAGTATTTCGGCCCATTCTTTTTTAAACTCCTCAAGCCGTGTGTGTCCTAAAGGTGTGATTCTATAATACTTCCGTAGTCTTCCGTTGTGTTCTGCTGTTCGTACAGTCAACAGGTTTGCCGATTCCAATCTTCTGAGAATAGGATATAAGGTGGATTCGGATACTTCAACGAATGGCTTTATGTCTTTAATTATTTTATATCCGTAGGAGTCCTCGTCCTTAATGGCAGCGAGAACGCAAACGTCTAAAAGGCCTCGTTTTATTTGTATGTCCATAATATAATGCCTCCCTTCGTATAATACTATACCACACATAGTATGATTTGTCAAGAGGGAAATTGTAAATTTTTATAAAAAAACGTTCGCACGGAAAACCGTGCGAACGTTGATGCTATTTATGCGTTTTATATTTCGGGCATTACGATTTCTACTTCTTTACCGCTGATGCTGGAGCGAAGAATACCGTCCAAAATAGCCTGATTCTTGATAATCTGGCTGGAGGGAACGGGGGAGGTGCCTCCCTCTTTGATAGCGGTGATAAAGGAACCGATCTTTTTATCCCAAAGGTTGGGCTCGTTGGGTTTATCCTTCTTGAGGGGAACCTTCATTTCAACGGGCAGTCCTGCAACGTGACGGTAGATGGTCATTTCTCCGCCTACGGAGCCGTTCCAGCAAGCAGTAGAGGGGATTCTCAAACCTGCCTTTGTGCCGAGGATTATAGTGTCACCGGGGGTGTCCATGTTCATTGCCCAAGAGATACGGAAGTCGAGAACAACGCCGCCTTCAAGACGGATAAGTGCGCCTGCAAAATCGTCAACGGTGAATTTCTCTGCAATAGCTTCGGGATTTTCATTCTTGCCGTATCTGTAAGTTTCGGGATCCTTACCAAAGGTGTCAAAGGTAAATCCGCTTACTGTGAGGGGAGTGGGATATCCTATGGCGTTGAGAACCATATCCAGAGAATAACATCCAATATCGCCCAATGCGCCTACGCCAGCGGTGGAGTCTTCGATAAATGTGGTCTTTGAGTCACTTGCGGGGATACCTCTTCTTCTGCCGCCACCGGTCTGAATGTAGTATACCTTACCGAGCTCGCCGGATTCAACGATATGCTTTATCTGCTGCATGTTTTTGTCAAAACGGGGCTGGAAACCGATGGAGAGTATTTTTCCGCTTTCCTTTTCGGCGCGCATCATTTCAGCGGCTTCGTCAAGGGTAACGGAGAAGGGCTTTTCAACTATAACGTTAACGCCCTTTTTGAGTGCGTATATGGTAGGAGCTGCATGCTGACGGTTGTATGTACATACTGATACTGCGTCAAGCTCTTCTTTGTCGAGCATTTCTTCGTGATTGGTGTAGCAGGTAGCATTTTCAACTTCATGCTTCTTGCCAAAGTTTTCTGCTTTGCCGGGGATAATGTCGCAAAGAGCTACGATTTCGATGTCTTCACGTCTTAAATAAGCTTTGATGTGGGATCCAGCAATACTGCCGGTAC
>JAZSCR010000023.1:0-1656 GCA_045530715.1 Eubacteriales bacterium | reverse complement strand
GGAGATTTTTGTGAAAATAACAGAAAGAAAACAAAGCATCTTTTCAAATCCCATAATTATGACGCTCGTGGCGCTTATATGCTGCGCCCTGTGGGGAAGCGCTACACCCGCAATAAAGACAGGCTATAAGCTTCTTAGAGTTGAGGGAGTTGCGTCTATTATGCTCTTTGCGGGAATGAGATTTTTCCTTGCGGGAATTTTCACCGTAATAATATTCTCGGTTGCCTCAAAGAAGGTTCTTTTGCCTAAACGGGAAAACGTAACGAGAATTCTTACGGTCAGCGTGTTTCAGACGGTAATACAGTACATATTCTTCTATCTCGGACTTGCCTACACCAGCGGAGTAAAGGGAACTGTTGCGAGCGGCTCGGGCGCATTCTTCGCCGTTCTTATCGCAAGTCTTATATTTAAGCAGGAAAAATTAACCTTCAAGAAAATCCCCGCCTGTGTTATAGGATTTCTCGGAATAGTTATAATGAATTTCGACGGACTTTCGCTCACGGGAGACGCGCTTGACCTTATGGGAGTGGGATTCGTGCTTCTTTCCACCGTTTCCTCCTCGTTTTCCTCGGTTCTTATAAAGAAATTTTCGGCATACGAAAACCCCGTTGTAATAAGCGGATATCAGTTTATAGTAGGCGGTTTCTTTATGGCGGTAGTAGGCTTTGTCTTCGGAGGCAGAGTGTATATGGATAGCCTTGGCGGAGTGCTTGACCTTATCTATCTCGCTCTTCTCTCTGCGGTTGCTTATTCGCTTTGGGGAATACTTCTTAAGTACAATCCCGTATCCCGTGTAACCGTATTTAACTTTATGACGCCTATCTTCGGAGTCCTTTTGACTCTCCTTTTCCTTCCCGACGAGCCCAGCAACGTTACTCCTTGGGGACTCGTTATCACTCTCGTTCTCATTTCTGCAGGAATACTTCTTCTTAACTACAGGAAAAATCCCGAGCCCGAAAGAAAGAACGTGGGAGAGGAAGAGTAGGTCTCCGTCATTGTTTTTATTTTGATAAAATTTTGACAATTTTCGGTTTTTGTATTTACATTTACTAAAGTTTGTGCTATAATATTGATTTGGTAAAAACCATTTTAGATTTTAATAATAAAAAAATATTTATATGGAGGAAAAACCAATGATAGAAAGAAAGAAAATTTCTATGGATGGTAACACCGCTGCGGCTCACGTTTCTTATGCGTTTACCGAAGTTGCTGCCATCTATCCTATCACCCCTTCCAGCCCTATGGCTGAAGTAACTGACACTTGGTCCGCATCCAACAAGAACATCTTTGGCGAGCCCGCTAAGAACATTCTCGGCGAGAACGTTAAGGTTGTTGAAATGCAGTCCGAGGCCGGCGCAGCAGGTGCCGTACACGGCTCTCTTGCAGCAGGCGCACTCACCACTACCTACACCGCATCTCAGGGTCTTCTTCTTATGATCCCCAACATGTACAAGATCGCCGGTGAGCTTCTTCCTTGCGTAATTCACGTTTCCGCAAGATGCGTAGCTTCCCACGCTCTTAACATTTTCGGTGACCATTCCGACGTTTATTCCTGCCGCCAGACCGGTTTCGCAATGATGGCAGAGTCTAACGGCCAGGAGGTTATGGACCTTGGCGCGGTTGCACACCTCGCTACCATCAAGGGCAGAGTTCAAG
>JAZSCR010000088.1:0-10725 GCA_045530715.1 Eubacteriales bacterium | reverse complement strand
GGCCGCCCCCAGGGTATCCGAAAGCGGTTATAAGGAGTTTTTGGGCTTTGACGAGGTTGTCCGCGACATAAAATCAAAGGATATGATACTGTCAAGAAATCTGGCAAAGAACTGCAAAGCCCTCATTAAGAACGGGGACATATTGCTGGTATTCACCAACAACGTAGATAAAAACGAAGCCATGCAGCCCGATAGTATGGCCAAAATAAGAGCCGCCGTGGATGCAATTCATATGCAGAGCAGTAAAATATCTCTTACGGTGGGCTCCCTTACCGATTATCTGGGACAGAAGACCGACGAAGAAATAATGGCCGAAAGCGCCAACCTGTTTATAGACTGATAAAATACATCTTTGATATAGGAGAAAAAGACCATGAAAGTAAGAATTCCCAACCAGGGCGGAAGCCAGAAGGATATGATGCAGAGAGTGCAGAAGCTTCAGGAAGATATGAAGGCTACCCAGGCCGCCCTTGAAGAAAAGGTTTACGAAGTGCCCTCCGCAGGCGGTAAAATAACCGTATCTATCACCGGTGCAAAGGAAGTTAGAGGCATCAAAATTGACCCCGCTCTTATCGACCCCGATGATCCCGAAATGCTCGAAGATATGATAGCCGCCGCTATGAACGAGGCTATCAGCACCGCAGACGAGGACTACAACAACGAAATGGCAAAGCTTACCGGAGGCCTTAACATCCCCGGTCTTGGCTTCTGATATTCAAAAGGCATACTGACGAAAGGCGGCATAACAAATGGCGTACAGCATTAACGCTTTGGACAATCTCTCCGATTGCTTCAGAGCTCTTCCCGGCATAGGCGAAAAAACTGCACAGAGATTGGCATTTTTCGTTCTTGATATGCCCGAGGAAAAGGCCGAAAAGTTCGCAAAGGCCATACTTGATGCAAAAAGAGACCTGCATTTCTGCCCCGTGTGTCAGAATTTTACCGACAGAGAGATATGCACTGTCTGCAGCGACCCCAAAAGGGACGAGAGTGTTATCTGCGTGGTGGAAAACCCCTCCGACGTTATGGCAATAGAGAGAACTTCCGAATTCAGAGGAAGGTATCACGTTCTCCACGGCGCCATGTCGCCCATGGATAACATAGGCCCCGGCGATATAAAGATAAAGGAGCTTCTCCACCGCCTTGCCGACGAAACGGTAAAGGAAATAATCATCGCCACCAACCCCACCGTAGAGGGTGACGTGACGGCGGCTTATATAGCAAAGCTTATAAAGCCTCTGGGCGTAAGCGTTTCCCGTCTTGCCTTCGGCCTCCCCGTAGGCGGAGATTTGGAATACGCAGACAAGCTTACCCTGTCAAAAGCCATAGAAAACCGTAGCAAATTATAGGAGAGAACCCGTGATAGTAAATACCTCACCCCTTCCCGAGGATGAAGCAAGACTTCTCCCGCCTCTGACCCTTGCCTATATGGGCGACGGCATATACGAAATGCTGGTCAGAGAAGCTCTGGTAAAAACGGCTCGCCACCCCAACGGATGGCTTCATCACGAGGCTAAAAAATACGTTTCCGCCCACGGTCAGTCAAGATATGCGGAAGCCATTCTCCCCCTCCTCACTCCCGATGAAGAATCGGTATACAGAAGGGGCAGAAACTCCCACTCATCCCCCTCCAGACACCTTGATATTGCAGAGTACCACAAGGCCACGGGGCTGGAAGCCCTCTTCGGATACCTCTACCTCATAGGAAATACTGAACGCATATACCAACTTTTCAGCATTGTGGAGAGTGAAATAAATGAAAACAGCAAAGATATGGTTAACTGATATTCTTTACGTGATTATAGGAAGCGTCATCTGGGCTGTGGGAATAAACGTATTCCACGTTCCCAACGATATAGCTCCAGGAGGATATTCGGGTCTTGCAACGGTCCTTCACTCACTGTTTAACCTTCCCGTAGGTACCATGATAGCCATAATGAACATCCCCACCTTCCTTATCTCCATAAAAAAGTACGGCAGGGATTTCATCATAAAGACCCTTATTACTATAGTAATGACCTCCGTAATAATCGACGTTACGGCCCTATTCCTTCCCACCTTTACCGAAGACATGCTCCTGGCGTCCATTGCAGGTGCGGCCATTTCGGGCGTAGGATTGGGACTTATTTACCAAAGAGATATTACCACCGGCGGCACCAGCCTTCTGGGCAAGCTTATCCACGACAAGTTCCCCGCAATATCCTTTGCCCAGATGATACTCATTCTTGACGCAATAGTGGTAATAATAGCTGCCATTGCATACCGAGATTGGAAAAACGCTCTCTACGCCGCAGTTGCAATAGTGGTTACCGAAATAATCCTTGACATTATGATAGCGGGTATCCACACGGGCAAGCTTGTCTACATTATCTCAAAGGAAAACGAAGCAATATCCCAAAAGATAATGACAGAAATGGACAGAGGCATGACCGCCCTGAAGGGTAAGGGCTGTTACACCAAGACCGACAAGGAAGTTCTTATGGTAGTCGTAAGAAAATTGGAGCTTCCCCACGTAAAAAGGATAATCAAAGAAATAGACAAGGACGCCTTCGTAATAATCGGTGACGTATCCGAAATCCACGGCGAGGGATTTACCGATAAGGTTCCCAATAACTGAAATTTTGCATAAATCAAGGTCGCGTATCATTTTGATACGCGACCTCTTTTATTATGTAGTTTAGAGTCGGATTATTCGTCGTCGGGCATAGCCGCCTGCTGCTTCTGAACATCGGGGTCATAGGACAGCATGGGCTCAACGTCTTTATTCTTAAGCTTTCTGTCAACGTAGTTCTTGGTAATCTTTCTTACAAGACCTGCCATAGCAACTACACCTATAAGGTTGGGAATCATCATAAGGCCGTTGAAGGTGTCGGAAATATCCCAAGCAAGAGAAGAAGTGAGTATAGCGCCGAAGATAACGGTGATAACGTGGATTATCTTAAAGATAATAGTAGTCTTGGTGCCGAAGAGGTATTCCCAGGCCTTTGCGCCGTAGTGGGACCAACCAAGAACAGTGGTGAAGGCAAAGAGGAACATTGCAATAGCGATAAATCTGGCACCGATATTGCCCCAGGAGAATACGGTATTAAAGGCGCTTGCAACGAGAGTTGCATCGTTAAGACCTTCGGCCATAAGACCGGTTTCAAGGTTGTATACGCCGGAAGTGAGGACAACCAGAGCAGTCATGGTGCAAACTATCATGGTGTCTGCAAATACTTCGAAGACACCCCACATACCCTGAGTTACAGGCTCTTTTACGGTGGAGTTGGAGTGAACCATAACGGAGGAACCCAGACCTGCCTCGTTGGAGAATACGCCTCTCTTGAAGCCCTGAGTCATAACCTTGCTGATAACGGTGCCGATACCGCCGCCAACAACTGCCATGGGCTTAAATGCGGTAACGAAGATAGCCTTGAATGCAGGAAGTATCTGATCGTAATTTACACCGATAACTACCAAGCTGCCTACAACGAAAAGAACAACCATAAAGGGAACTACCTTTTCGGCAACGTTGGCGATTCTCTTAAGACCGCCTATGGTAATAAGTGCGGTGAGAATCATTATTACAACACCGAGAACGAGGTTATAGAGGTTTATACCGTCAAGTACTTCAACGGAAGAAAGAGCCTGAACGTCAAAAGCAGAAGCAACGTTTGCAACTATCTTGTTGACCTGACCCATACTTCCGATACCGAAGGAAGCGAGGATTGCGAAAAGAGAGAAGAGAACGGCGAGAATCTTGGCGATAGTCTTGCAGCCCTTCTTTGAGCCAAGACCGTCTTTAAGATAGTACATAGCGCCGCCTGACCATTCGCCGTCCTTATTACGGCGACGGTAGTAGATACCGAGAACGTTTTCGGAATAGTTAGTCATCATACCGAAGAAAGCGGCAAGCCACATCCAGAACACCGCGCCGGGACCGCCGATAACGATAGCTGCGGCAACGCCCGCTATATTACCCGTACCAATGGTTGCGGCAAGAGCTGTACAAAGAGCCTGGAAGGGAGAAATGGATTTTTTATCCTTACTGTGGCCGATAACGTTTTTCTTAAAAAGGCTACCGAGAGTGTGCTTCATCCAGTGACGGATATGAGTCACCTGGAAACAACAGGTAATAAGTGTCATTATAATGCCGACACCTACGAGGAGCCATACGCCCGTCTTTGTCCAGACAAAGGTGTTAATGGCATCATTGACTTGTGCAAGTTTGTCCATAAACTGCATTTTGGATTTCCTCCTGAATAAAAAAGTAAAAAAATAAAACCGCTGATAAACCTCAGCGGCTCGGAAATATGACTTACAGACAAACTATTTTTTTATTTTGCCTGCTCTGTCCTTTTGCCTGAGAGATTCGGTCATAGACCTTGCACCTTCGGCACCCATTTAAGGGATTCTCCAGAGCCCCTCCACCTTCAGTTTTATAAAAATCCTAAAGGCTTCAACGGTTTACTGTGGCAGTATACCATAGGTTTGTTAAATTACAATGCATAAATATACACAAAACTGCAAATTTTTCATGTTTTATGTATAACGTATGCAAAAAGCCCCGCCTTTTGGCGGGGCAAATCACTTACTTAAAACTTTGCTTCTACTTCGGGTTCAGCAACTTCGTTCTTCTTGGGGATCATTTCCTTTATCTTTTCGATAAGGCCGGGAACACCGTCGATGATCTTATCGAATGCAGAGTAGGAAGGCTGGTCGATAGGAAGAAGGGATACGCCGTTTTTGGGAGAAACAACCAAAAAAGCGATGGGGTTGATGGTGATACCTGCACCACTTCCGCCGCCGAAGCAGAGGTTGCCGTCAGGCTTGTTGGGGGACTGATGAGCCTTGGTCGCAAAATCAGAGCCGCCGGAGGCAAAGCCAAAGCCAACCTTGGAAACGGGAACGATAACGGTACCGTCAGCGCAGTTTATGGGCTCGCCGATAATGGTATTAACGTCTACCATATCCTTAATGTTGGTCATAGCTGTTTCCATTACGCCCTGGAGAGGATGATTCTTTTCAGACATTTTCAGTTACTCCTTTATTATGATATTTTTTTCTTCATTATTTTTAAGACTACTTTAATAGCCCAGGAAAACAGATGTATAATACGAAAGCTGACGTCCACGTCGGCCAAAACCTCGGTTTCCTCCTTGAGAAAATCGGGGGAAATATTGACCCGTCCGTCCTTTATTTTACCCGCGGCATCCAATCTGCCCAGCAGGGGGAATACTGCGGCGGTAAGCTGCCCGTATCTTTGGGCGGTAAGGTCCGCTGAAGGGGTGCCAACCGAAATACGGAGATGAAGCTTTTCAAACATTACCCTGCGGATAAACCCCTCGTGGAACATTTGAATAAAATCTATATAGTCTGGCAGGGCCAAAGCCTTCACTCTTTGGGTGACTGAGTCCAAAACGCCGCTTTTTTTTTCGGAAGAAGATTCCTCTTTTTCGGGCTTCTCCTTTTCCTTCTCCGTTTTTTTCTCCTTTTTCTCTCGTGGTGGGAGAGGATAGAGTCTTTTTTCAAAGAAAAGGTGAGATACCCAAAGCTCCTTTTCTTGGGGAGCTATTTTTACTTTTATCCTTGTCTTGGCGCTGCATAAAAGCAATAGGGAAAGTATGAGAATCAGGGGAACGGCAAGGATACAAAGTAAAACTATACCTATGATTCCCAATATTTTCATTCTGCCTTTTCCTCCGCCTGTGCCCCTTCTTCGGGAACGGATACCGTCTGCTCGTTGGGGTCAAAGAGTCTTTCCACTCCGGGGTCAAACTCCTCGGGTACGGGAAGACTGTCAAGGGAATCGAGATTAAAGACGGTAAGGAATTTCTCTGTGGTAACGTAACCCATGGGACGACCCGGCAGGTCTATTCTGCCGCTTTCACGTAAAAGGCCCTTTTCAACCAGCGATTCAACAACCTCGGAAGAAGCGATACCTCTTATCTGAGAAATATAGGTCTTTGTTACGGGCTGATTATAGGCGGCTATTGCCAAAACCTCGTAAGCGGCGTTGGAAAGAACGCCAAATCTTCTTGTCTGAAGGAAGTATGCAACCGCCTCCCCAAGCATGGGCTTTGTGGTTATGGTAAGACTGCCTTCCTTATTAATAAGACAAAGACCGCTGTTTTCTCTTTCGTATCTTGAAGAGAGGGTCTCTACGCTTGCGAGAACCTCTTCCTCGGAGCACTCCATAAACTCGGCAAGCTTTGCCACCGTAACGTAAGAAGGAGATGCGAACAGACAGGCCTCAAGAAGGGCTGTTCTGTTGTAGTTTGTTATATCCATTTTATTCACCCTTTCCTACGAATACTATTTCAGGGTCTTCTCCGGTAACCGAATCTCCCTGTATATCTACTCGCCCGTGTCTGATAAGCTCAAGAAGGGCGAGGAATGTGGCAACTATACCTGAACGGCCGTCGTCGGCATTGAAAAGGGAACGGAGTCGGGCGGTACCCCTTCTCATCAACCTCTTCATTATGAATATAACCTTTGAGGGTACGGACACAAACTTGGTGCCTACCAATTTTTTAAAGGCAGATACGGGCACCGGCTTTTTGCGGTCGTTTCTCTCTATAATGCGGAGATAAGCCTCGTTAAGCCTGTCCACAGATGAGGAATACTCGGGGGAAAGAACGGGCAATCCCTCGGGCTCACTCTGACGTGCAAACATAAGGTGACCGATATATCCCTCTTTCATCTTTGCCGCCAGCTTTTTGTACTTGGCGTACTCAATAAGCATAGCCTCCAGGGCCTCCTTGGGGTCCTCTTCGGGCTCGTCGGAGGGAAGGAGTGAGCAGGATTTGATGTAGAGCAGATGACTGGCCATTTCAAGGAAGTTTGCCGTCAGCTCGGTATTCTGCTCCTGCGCCGCCTCGATATAGGCTATGTACTGCTGGGTGAGCAGGGATATTTCAATATCGTAGATATCAAGTTTATGCTTTTCTATAAGGGAGAGAAGGAGGTCAAGAGGCCCCTCAAATGTCTCAAGCTTATAGGTGGGTTTTGCAATTATCATTTTGCCTCACAAGATAAGATATACAATAATGTTAAGAGCTCCTCTGGAAAACAGATTGAATAGCCACATAATTACGGGGCTGATAAAATCCAAATACTCAAGAGCCACAATTAAACCGATAAAGATAAGGGTAGAGTAACGTTCAATGGAATAATACTTAAATCGCCATTTCATGGGCAGAAGCTCGCCCACTATCTTTGAGCCGTCAAGGGGAGGCAGGGGAATGAGATTAAACACGCCAAGGCCAATGGAAACACTGGCAAGAATGGAGAAAAGAAGGGTAAGATTCTCTCCCACGTTTCCCATGGTCGAGCCCCAAAGAATGGCTACCAGATAGTAGAAAAATATAGCGATAAAGCCAATGATAAAGTTCATCAAAGGTCCTGCGGCAGAGGTAAGGATAATGCCCAAGCGAACCTTTTTAAAGTTTCTCGCGCGGATAGGAACGGGCTTTGCCCAACCAAATCCAAAAAGAAGCATACACACCGCCCCTATGGGGTCAAGGTGCTTAAGAGGATTAAGGGAAAGACGCCCCATATTCTTTGCCGTACTGTCGCCCATCCAATAGGCCACAATACCGTGAGCCCACTCATGTGCGGAAAGAACAAAAAGAACGGCGGCCACGCCGAAAACGATATACATTATCTTATCGGCAAAGGGCATGGGGGATGTAAGATATCGAAGTATCATAATTTCTCCAATCAGCTAATAAGGTTTCCCAAAAACTCCATGACCTTTTCGATAACGAAGCTGTTTGCCTGGCTTCTTACTATAAGAAGTATTGCAACAGTTGCGGTCAGTGGGTAAAATTCAAAGGTTTTTGCCCACAGGGCGGATGCCTTTTCGGGAAGAATCGAGGCTACCATAACTCCGCCGCAAAATCCGGGCAGAGGAAGAATATTCATAATGGAAAAGCATATACCGGCCGTTGCAATTCCCATGGTAAGGGAGCCGAGGAAGGGGGTACCCGTAAACTTATATACAAAAATGAACAGCCAGCTTACAATAAAGCAAAAGAGAGGGCCTGAAAGGGCTACTGCAAAGGATTTGCCCCTTGATTCGGAATCGTATTTTGTGGGCTTTGTCCAGCCTACTCCAAGTAAGGGGAGCGCCAGAACTCCAAGCACGGAATAAAGGGAGAGGTTTTTAAGGGGATTGTAGCTTACGCCGAAATCCGCACTCTTCACCTTAAAAAGACTGCAACCTATTGCGTGTCCCAGATAGGTAAGGAGCCACGCCACTACCGCGCCTATAAAATAAAATGGCAACGCGGAAAAAAGTCCCGCCCTATCAGAGAGTATGTTGTCAAGATAATAAGAATATACCATTCCAATACCCTTTCAATATTATTTCACCTTATATTATACAATAAATATAAGTAAATGTAAAGCCTTTCCTAAAAGAATTTGGATTTATTTTCACCTTTTCCTTGACATTATGGGAAAATTTGTGGTATACTCTATAAAGAAACCTAAAGGAGGACGGTCGTTATGCCATATATCGTTATATCCTGCCTTGCGGCCGTTGCCGTATGGGTGCTGATATGGATAAATTACGGCTTTAAAATAAGCCGCCACACCATTGAATACGAAAATCTACCACACGAATTTGACGGATTCAGAATAGCCCTTATTTCCGACCTGCACGACGCCACCTTCGGAAAGAAAAACCGCCGACTGTTACAGGCACTGAAGGCTATATCCCCCGATGTGGTGGCCATGGGTGGAGATATGCACACCTATAGCTATAAGGACGAAGATTACCTTTCCTTCCTTGCAGAGCTTTCCAAGACTTTCCCCACCTACAGCGTTGAGGGAAACCACGACTGGCACAAGATTGAGGAAAAAGACCGCGCTCCCTATATAAACGCCTACCTGGCAACGGGGGTAAACGACCTTAACGGAAAATCCCTCACCCTTACCCGAAAGGGGCAATCTATCCGCTTTTACGGAACCGGCTACTCGGAGGATGCCTTCGACCACGGCGAAAAAAGAAGCGAGGATTTCAGCATTGCCCTCATTCACGTTCCCGACTGGTTTGATAAAATAGAGGATAAGCCCGACCTTATGCTTTCGGGACACGTTCACGGCGGAATCATTCAGATCCCCTTTGTGGGAGGGCTGTTTGCTCCTGGATACGGAGCCACCATTCTGGAGAGATTTGGAAGGAAATACTTCTTCCCCAAATACTCGAAGGGGGTATATACCAAAGACAATCATCGGTTGGCCGTCAGCATGGGCTTGGGCAAGGCATCAATGCAGCCTTTTAGATTTTTAAGACCCGAAATTATGCTCATCACCCTGAAAGCCACCCAAAAGAGCCAATAATTCAAAAATATGTCACACTTTTCTATTGAAAATCCTTTTTGAATGTGATATAATATTCTGACAGTGATATTTTTGATTAAAAGTTAAGTCGCAAAAACCCGCGACATGGAGGATTAAATATGGACACCTTAATTATGATTCTTTCCATTGTTCTGTTTCTCGTAGCAGCTGCTCTTATTGCAATAGTAGTTGTTCAGACCGACAGAGGCTCCCGTTCCGCAGCTATCAGCGGCAGCAGCAGCTCCGGATTCTACGGTAAAAACAAGGGCGCGAGCAAGGAAATGTTCTTCAAGAGAGCAACCGTTATCTGCTCCGTTGTATTTATGGTACTTATCGTTATCGTAAACGTACTCGAACTTATATAATTGAACAGAAAAGATCAGAGGATGCCGCAAAGGCATCCTCTTTTGTTATACTCATTTATTATGACTTCTCTGTCTGTATATCTCAAAGGAGAATACAGCCACGGCTCCCGAGGCCGCAAGAGCGTTTCGGAAGTTTCTGCCGTAGGGTATGTAGAGCCGCTTGTCCGCAAGCTCAAGTATCTCCGCAGAGATACCCCTCTTCTCCCCTCCTATAAGGAGCAGAACGGGGCCGTCGAGCTTTTCCCCGTAAAGAGGAAGGGCATCACGTCTGTCTGCCGCAATAACGGTAATACCCTTTTCCTTAGCCTTTCTAATAAAGGAGGGAATATCCTCCGTCACCGCGCAGGAGATATGCTCGGAAGCTCCCGCAGAGGAGCGAAGCACCGTTCCCGCCGCAGACATCCAGTTTCGGGGAGGAAGTATAAGCCCCGTAGCCCCCGCTGCGTAGAGGGTTCTTACAGAGGAGCCGAAGTTAAAGGGATCCTCTATTCCGTCAAGAAGAACGATAAAGGGGTTCTCCCCTTCAAGCAAGGCATCCTCGTCCTCGGTTTTCAGTTCCCCTACTGCGGCGCCGATGCCCCCGTGGGTAAGGCCGAAGGTTATTTTATCAAAAAAATCGGCTTCTTTTTTTATAAAAGGTACGTTCTGTTTTTCACAAAGCTTTTTTATGTACCGAAAATCGCTGCTCTTTCCGACCTTGCCTTCTTCGGCATAGACCTCGTATACCTGCCTTTTACCGCACTCAAGGGCGGCCTTTACGGATATGGCACCCGATATGAGGGATTTCTCTTCCATAATATATTTCAAATCCTTTTTTATAGTCAGTATATACAGTATATCATATTTTTTTTGGGCTGTCTACCGTGTCACAAACTGTTTACAAATTTTCTTTCAAAAAAGTATTGACAAACGAATCTTTTTGTGGTAGAATATACGAGCCGATGTGAGAGAGACAAAAATCTCTGTCATAGAAATGGGAGTTTAGCTCAGCTGGGAGAGCATCTGCCTTACAAGCAGGGGGTCACAGGTTCGA
>JAZSCR010000018.1:0-9031 GCA_045530715.1 Eubacteriales bacterium | reverse complement strand
TAATAGATACCCTTGTAAAAGAGGTTCAACCCGACCTTATTACGGTAACGGGAGATATTTCAAAAAGCTTTCAATATGACGCCTACAACGGTGTTGCCGACGTTCTTGACAGTTACGGTATACCCTGGGCTGTAGCGTGGGGAAACCACGACAGTGAAGGCGGGTACGAATTTATAGACGAAATCGAAAAATCATATTTTACTCGAAAGAACTTCATATACGAGTCGGGAGATCACTCTTTAGGCCGTGGCAATTATATTATCGGCATCGAAGAAGAGGGCAGCCCCATTGAGGCCCTGATAATGATGGACTCACACTCTAAAATTGACATTATAGACGAAAATGGCGAAGTCCAAAACGTTAACGCAAAACTTACCCCCGAACAAATAGAATGGTACAGAGAGCAGATTTCCGCCCTTAAGAAAATGGGGTATAAAGAATCATCTTTATTGCTTCACATACCCATTCACGCCTATTACGAGGCATTTAAATCCGCCCTTATCAAAGGGCTTAACAAGTATGAAATAAAGTACGAAGAAAGCTTCTCCCCCGTTTTCTGGAACAAGGGCTACGAAGGAAGTTTTGGCGTAGTACACGAAAAGATCTCGGCATGTCCTATTGACGACGGAATGTTTGACGTTATACTCAAAGAGGATCACACAAAGACCATTCTTTGCGGACACGACCATAAAATAAGCGTATGCATTCCCCACAAGGGCGTAAGGTTTGCCTACTCCCTAAGGTCAGGAAATTCGTCATACGATACAAGGCAGAAGGTAGGCGGTACATTGTTAAGGATAGGTGCCGACGGAGTCAGCAAAGTAGAGCATCTGCCCGTTAAGGTAAGCCACCTTGCGGAACTTCATAACAAAAAATAATATTTACTTAAGGAAAACATAATGCAGGTACTTCAAAAAAGAAAAGATAAGGACTTTCTGGTTCTTAACTTTTCCGATATTCACCTAAGAAATAAATATTGGAACGAAAACTATCCTCAAAAAATAATAGGCCTTTATATAATGAAGACTCTTATTGACGAGGTAAAGCCCGACCTTATCACCGTAACGGGAGACCTTTCAAGTCACGGTCAATGGGATACGTACAACGGTCTTGCAGACTTTTTTGACAGTTTTAATATCCCGTGGTCGGTAGTATGGGGAAACCACGATGACGAGTCGGGGCAGGAACCCGTAACCGAGGTTGAAAAGATATTTCACGCCCGAAAAAACTTCGTTTACGAAGCAGGCGACCCCGCTTTAGGCCAAGGGAACTTTGTTATAGGCATAGAAGAAGAGGGGCGTCCCGTGGAAGCGTTGATAATGATGGACTCCCATGCAAGAGTTCCTTACACACTTGAAGACGGTACGGTAAAAAATGCCTACGCGAAGCTTTTCCCCGAGCAAATAGAGTGGTATAAAGAACAGATTGCAGATTTAAAATCAAAGGGATATAAGGAGTCAGCTCTGCTTCTCCACATTCCCATATTTGCGTATACGGAAGCCTTCCGGTCCGCTATCCTCAAAGGGCTAAATCCTCACGAAATAAGGTTCGACGAAAGTTCAAATCCCGTTTTCTGGAACAAGGGGTATGAGGGCTGCCATGGGATTATGCACGGAAGAATAAGGACACATCCCGCCGACGAAGGAATGTTTGCCGCCATACTCGAAGGTGACCATACAAAGACAATTCTGTGCGGCCACGACCACAAAAACAACTTTGTGGTAAAGCATAAGGGTGTGAGATTTGCCTATACCACAAAAACGGGCGCAGGTAAATACGACACCAAAAATCCCGTGGGCGGAACAGTAATCAGAATATCCTCAAAGGGCGTAGAGGAAATAATCCAAAAGCCTGTAAAGATAGCTCATCTTGAAGAGATATTCGGATACCCCGAAAAAGCATAAAAGGAGAACGGTCAATGATAACCCTGAAAAAATCTCCAAATAAAGATTTCCTTATACTCAATCTCACCGATACCCAGCTGGTTACGGAAGATTGGGCCAACGACAGTATCAATAAAAACGTACTGTATTACACCATTGACAAACTGGTTGAAAGAGTAAAGCCCGACCTTATTACCGTAAGTGGAGATATTGCAGACAGTGGCGAGATCCCCGTATACGAAAAATTCGCCGAGCTTATGGGCTCATATAATATTCCCTGGGCTCCCGTATGGGGAAATCACGATAACGAATACGCGGCAAAATATCTTGACCGCGTGGCGGATATATTTCTTTCAAGCAAGCACATTGCCTTTGAAAAGGGCGCTCCCGAAATGGGTATGGGCAACTACGTTATAAACGTTGAAGAGGAAGGCCGAACCGTTTTCGGCCTGTTTATGCTAGATGCTCACGACAAAACGACGGTAAAGAATGAAAAGGGTGAAGAAAAGCGGGTATACGCCAAGATTCTCCCCTGCCAGCTAGAATGGTACGAAGAGCAGGTAAAGGCTCTTAACGAAAATGGCTGTAAGGAAACCGCAATAATTACTCATATTCCCTGCTTTGGGTACAGAAAAGCATTCGCCGAAGCGTGGAATAAGGATATTGACGGAAAATCTCTTACAGGGAAGGACTCTGACAGAAAAGACCTTTGGAACGACGGATACAAAGAGTGCTCCTTCGGAATAAAGATGATGCCTGTATGCGGTCATCCTTACGAGGACGGAGTATTTGAAGCTATTAAACGTATAGGTTCTACAAAAACAATGCTATGCGGCCACGACCATTATAACAACTGCATCACCCTATATGACGGAATAAGAGTAGGATACTCCCTTAAAACCGGTGCAGGAGCCATGAGACAAAAAGGTCTTAACGGCGGTACTGTTATCCGAGTAGGAAGCAATGGAGTTAAAGACGTATACCATGAAAACATTGACGCATCCCACTTTTTTGCAGAGCTTGAACGCAAATACAGAGAAGAGCAGGAAGCCAAAAACAAAGCTAACGTATGAACAATTTATGAATAGTTCAAACCGCGCTTGATTTTTTCGAATTTAGGTGCTATACTTTTAAAGAATAAAAATAAAACGAGGTCTTTGATATGATTTACATTATTGACACCGCCAATCTTGAACAGATCCGTGAATGTATGGAATATTTCCCCATTGACGGCGTTACAACCAACCCCACCATTATTTCCAAGGAAAATACCGGCTTTCTCCCTCTTATAAAGAGCATCAGAGAACTCATCGGTCCCGATAAGCAGCTTCACATTCAGGCTACTTCCGAAACCGCGGAAGGCATGGTTAAGGAAGCTATCGCTCTTAAGGAAGCTGTTGGCGGCAACTTCTACGTAAAAATTCCCGTAACCAGAGAAGGTCTTAAGGCTACCGCTATTCTCCACAACATGGGCATTAAGGTTACCGAAACCGCAATCTTCACCCAGCAGCAGGCTCTTATGGCTGCAAAGGCAGGTGCAGATTTCGTTGCTCCTTACGTTAACAGACTTGACAACATCGTTTGTGACGGTTGCTTCGTAGTTGAAGAAATCGTTACCCTTTTCAGAGAACATAACCTCAACACCCAGGTACTTGCTGCTTCCTTCAAGAATCCCGAGCAGGTACACAAGGTTGCTCTTTGCGGCGGTCACGCTGTAACCGTAGCACCCGAAATCTTCCCCGCCCTTATCAATCATCCCCTTACCGATAAGGCAGTTAAGGACTTCATGAACGACTGGTCCGGCGTATACGGCGACAAGAAAGTTCTCGATCTCCTTGGCAAATAATTAATATGAGCTATTAAGCCGCAGCCTTTTGGCTGCGGCTTTGTTCATTCTAAAATGTGGTAAATATCATCTTCGGTGCTCCCGAAGGAGAATAAACGAAGCTGTCTATTCTATCCCCCGCAAAGAAATACTTAAAGGGTGTGGCCTTTTCGGCCCCTTCGCGCCAGAAGGTATCAACAATACTCAACTTCACCTTCATTTTTTCGGGAATTATATTCTTGATATAAACCGTAGCTTCCTGCCCGTTCACAGCCTCGGGGCTGTATTCGGCAAGGCCTGCTAGATTGGGAGTAAGTTCAATAAAGACTCCGTACTCCTCCACAGACCTTACCCTGCCACACACAGTCTGACCTATCTCAAATAAAGCCGCGTTCTCCTCCCACGTTCCCAAAAGCTCCTTGTGAGAAAGATTAAACCTTTTCATTTCCCTATCTACTGATTTGATTACCACTCGAATATTTTGCCCCACGTAAAATCTCTCTCTGGGATGACCTATCCGTGAAACAGAAATATTTTCAACCGATAACAGGCCGACTATTCCGTATCCAATATCTACAAATACGCCGAATGGCTCTATATGGGTAACCCTGCCATCAACTACGTCGCCGGGAGAAAGTCTTTCAAGCATAAACTCAAGAGCCTCTTCCTGAACGCTCACCCTGTCCAGAATGAAGTCGCCGTCAGAGGAGGTAGGTGTGCCTATTACCCTGAATGCCACGGTTTTGTTTACCCTACTGAGAATTGCAATATCACTCACAGTTCCGTCCTTGACACCAAGTGCTGTAAGCTCTTTCGGGATTTTACCGTAAGCCTCCCCCAGCATAACCTTGAGATCGCCGTTTTTATTGCAGGCTACGGCTTTTCCTTCAAGAACTTCCCCCGTAACCGCCGCCTTTTCAAGCTGAAATCTGGTATGATACGTTCCCTCTCTGCTGAACCCTTCAGGCAGTGGGATAAGTTTATTCTTTTTCATTTTCCACTTTTCCTTTACCTTGTTTATGATTTCTCTCAATAGATATTCGCCCTCCTTCTTTTTTATTCTCCCACATCCAAGACTTGACAATGAAGGGGCTTTGTGATATACTTTTTCTATATAAATCTACATCCTAAAAGGAAAATTATCCCTATGAATACATATATAGGAATTGACTTGGGTACGTCGGCGGCAAAGCTGCTCTTAGTGGGCAAAGAAGGACAGATATTAAATTCGGTAACAAAGGAATATCCTATTGAGTTCCCCAAATCGGGCTGGAGTCAGCAGGACCCCTATCTCTGGAAAGAGGCCATAATGACGGGAATCCCCCAATTACTTGAAGGGTTCGACGGTTCCGATGTAATGGGGATCGGTTGTGGCGGCCAGATGCACGGGCTGGTGATTCTGGATAAAAATGATAACGTTATACGCCCCGCCATACTCTGGAACGACGGACGCACGGCAAAGCAGGTGGAATACCTTAACGAAGATATAGGAAAATCCGCACTATCGGAAATGACAGCAAACGTGGCCTTTGCCGGATTCACGGCCCCCAAGATACTTTGGGTCAAAGAAAATGAGCCTGAGAATTTTGCGGCTATATCCAAAATAATGCTTCCCAAAGACTATATAAACTATATCCTTACAGGTGTACACTGCTGCGACTTTTCGGACGCCTCGGGAATGCTTTTATTGGACGTCAAGAACAAGTGTTGGAGCAAAGAGATGCTCCGGATATGCGACATATCCGAAGATATGATGCCCACTCTCTTTGAAAGCTACCAAACGGTAGGCACCTTACTTCCCGACGTAGCTAAAAGGCTGGGGCTCTCCCCCGACGTTAAGGTCGCCGCAGGTGCGGGAGATAACGCCGCCGCGGCAGTAGGCACGGGAACCGTTGGACAAGGTGGATGCAACATCAGTCTTGGAACCTCCGGCACGGTATTTATATCCTCAACAGCGTTTGGTGTTGACCCTAACAATTCTATACACGCCTTTGCTCACGCAGACGGAGGGTGGCACCTTATGGGATGTATGCTATCTGCCGCATCCTGCAACAAATGGCTGTGCGAGGATATTCTCGGCGTATCCGACTATGATGAAGAACAGGCAAAGATAGTTAGGGAAAAATTAGGTAAAAATCAAGTATTTTTCCTACCCTATTTAATGGGAGAAAGAAGTCCCATAAACGACACAGACGCAAGAGGAACTTTCGTAGGAATGACATTAAACACTTCCCGAGAGGATATGGTTCAGGCAGTGCTTGAAGGTGTTGCGTTTGCCGTAAGAGATTCATTTGAGGTTGCAAAATCCATAGGGCTGACAATTCCCCGTTCCAAAATTTGCGGTGGCGGAGCAAAATCAGAGCTATGGCAAAAAATTCTTGCCAACGTTTTGGGCATACCTCTTGACAGCGTGGTAACAGAGCAAGGTCCGGGATACGGAGCCGCAATTCTTGCGATGGTGTCAAATGGAGAATACGAAACGGTAAAAGAGGCGACGGATAAAATGATAAGGATTGAATCCACGGTTTATCCTGACCCCGAGCTTCTCCACCTTTACAATGAACGGTATGAAAAATTCAAGAAAATATATCCCACGGTAAAACCCCTTTTTAAAGACTTGAAGGAGGACTAATTAAATGAGCGAAATATTTAAAAACATTCCCATGATTCCTTACGAGGGTAGCAAAAGTAAAAACCCTCTTGCTTTTAAATACTACGACCCCAACAGAATAATTATGGGTAAGACTATGGCAGAGCATCTTCCCTTTGCAATGGCATGGTGGCATAATCTGTGTGCCGCCGGCACAGACATGTTCGGAAGAGATACTGCAGATAAGAGCTTCGGCGAAGAAAAGGGCACTATGGCCCACGCAAAAGCAAAGGTTGATGCGGGCTTCGAGTTTATGAAAAAGCTTGGCATCAAGTATTTTTGTTTTCACGACGTTGACCTTGTCCCAGAAGCTGACGATATAAAAGAAACCAACCGCAGACTTGATGAAATCACAGATTACATCCTTGAAAAGATGGAAGGCACGGATATCAAGTGTCTTTGGGGTACTGCAAATATGTTCTCAAACCCCAGATTTATGAACGGCGCAGGCTCCTCTAACTCGGCCGACGTATACTGTTTTGCCGCAGCACAGATAAAGAAAGCCCTTGAGCTTACGGTAAAATTAGGCGGAAAAGGCTACGTTTTCTGGGGTGGAAGAGAGGGATACGAAACTCTCCTCAACACAGATATGAAGTTTGAGCAAGAAAACATTGCAAGACTGATGAAGATGGCCGTCACCTACGGCAGAAGTATCGGATTTACGGGCGACTTCTATATCGAGCCCAAACCCAAGGAGCCCATGAAGCATCAGTACGACTTTGACGCCGCAACGGCAATAGGCTTCCTTCGTCAGTATGGCCTTGACAAAGACTTCAAGATGAATATAGAAGCAAACCACGCCACCTTGGCGGGACACACCTTCCGCCACGACCTCCGCGTATCGGCTATAAACGGAATGTTGGGCTCCATAGATGCAAACCAGGGTGACTATCTGCTGGGATGGGATACCGACGAATTCCCCTTTGACGTATACGAAGCAACAATGTGCATGTATGAGGTTATCAAAGCAGGCGGTCTTACGGGAGGCTTTAACTTTGATGCAAAAACCCGCCGTCCAAGCTATACCCACGAGGATATATTTGAAAGCTACGTACTGGGCATGGACACCTTTGCTCTCGGTCTTATTAAAGCTGCAGAGCTTATAGAGGACGGAAGAATTGACAATTTCATTAAAGAACGCTATTCAAGCTACGAATCGGGTATCGGCGCAAAGATAGTTGCAAACCAGACCTCACTTGAGGAACTTGCGGCATATGCGGAAAACATTGGCGCGCCCCAGCTTCCCGGTAGCGGAAAACAGGAGCGTCTTGAAGGCATAGTAAATCAAATACTTTTCGGATAAAGAGGGTAAGTTATGATACTGATTAAAAACGGATATATAAAAACAATGGTAAGCGAGGACATAGAGCAGGGATGCGTTCTCGTAGGTGACGACGGTAAAATACTCGAAGTGGGCAATTGCATCTCCGCCCCCGAAGGAGCCGAGATCATAGATGCGGCAGGAAGACTTGTTACGCCCGGATGTGTGGACGCTCATTGTCATATAGGCCTTGACAACGAAGGTATGGGCTGGGAAGGTCACGACTACAACGAAATAGTTGATCCCCTCACTCCCCAGATGAGAGCAATCGACTCCATAAATCCCCAGGACGAAGCATTTGAAAACGCCATTAAAAACGGCGTTACCACCGCCTGCACGGGTCCTGGTAGCGCAAATATAGTAGGCGGAACCTTCACCGCCATTAAGCTCTACGGAAACAGAGTGGACAAAATGATAATAAAAGAAGCCGTTGCCATGAAGTGCGCCTTCGGTGAAAACCCCAAGCGCTGTTACGGTCAGGGAATGAAAAAGAGTCCTATGACCCGTATGGCCACAGCGGCTCTTTTAAGAGAACTTCTCTTCAAAACGCAGCGTTATCTTAAGGACAAAGAGGAAGGCAAGAATCCTGCCTTTGATATGAAGCTTGAAGCAATGATACCCGTTATTAAGGGGGAATTACCCCTTAAGGCACACGCTCACAGAGCTGACGATATACTCACCTCCATTCGTATAGCAAAGGAGTTTGGAGTAAAGCTCACCCTTGACCACTGCACCGACGGAGCTCTCATTGCCGAAGAGTTGGCCGAAGAAGGATACCCTGCATTCGTAGGCCCAAGCTTTGGCGGAAAATCAAAGATAGAACTTAGAAACAAGAGTTTTACCACCCCTGCAGCACTCCATAAAGCAGGCGTTCCCATAAGCATTATCACCGATGCGCCCGTTATTCCTCTCCAGCACCTCCCCCTTTGCGCAGGACTTGCAGTTGATGCAGGTCTTGATAAAGAGGAAGCATGGAAAGCCATAACCGTTAATCCGGCTATGCAAATCGGAATTGGCGACAGAGTAGGAAGTCTTGAAAAGGGCAAGGATGCCGATATAGTAATATGGACATCAGACCCCATTACAACCGTTGGAGCCGCAGCGTATATGACTATGGTCGACGGAAAAGTAATTTATAAGGCATAAAGGCATGAAAACGGAAATTTTCAACTCTCCCCCACCCGAGGCTATGGATATAAGAATAAAAGTATTCGTTGAAGAGCAAGGGTTTTACGACGAGTTTGACGACACCGATAACGTTGCAACTCACCTTCTCATCTACAATGATGATGGCCTTGCTGTGGCTACCTGCCGAGTATTCCCGTCAGAAACCGAAGGGCGATTCTATCTCG
>JAZSCR010000005.1:0-9422 GCA_045530715.1 Eubacteriales bacterium | reverse complement strand
GTTAAAGAAAACGTTCTTATTGCAAAGGACGTTTATATGATGACTCTGGGCGGCGCCGACACTTCCGACGTCCGTCCCGGACAGTTCCTTAATATAAAGCTCAACGGATTCTTCCTCCGTCGTCCCATTTCGGTAAACGATTGCGTGGATGACACCTACCGCATCATCTACAAGGTGGTGGGTAAGGGTACGGAAGAAATGGCAACCTATCAGCCTGGTGTAAAGCTTGATACCCTTACAGACTTGGGTAACGGCTTTGACCCCTCCCTTTCGGGTGACAAACCCCTTCTCGTAGGTGGCGGCGTAGGTGTTCCTCCCCTCTATTATCTTGCAAAAATCCTTGTAGCTCAGGGAAAAACCGTTACTGCGGTGCTGGGCTTTAATTCCAAGGACGACATTATATGCAAAGATGACCTTGAAGCCCTTGGTGTAAAGGTATACACCTCGACAGTTGACGGAAGCTACGGAACCAAAGGCTTCGTAACCGACGCTCTTAAAGAGGTTGGAGAGTACAGCTATTTTTACTCCTGCGGTCCCGAACCCATGCTTAAGGCCCTTTATAACGCCACCGAGGTAAGCGGCGAGCTTTCCTTTGAGGAGCGTATGGGCTGCGGCTTCGGCGCTTGTATGGGCTGCACCTGCAAAACCAAGTACGGCAACAAGCGTATCTGTAAGGACGGTCCCGTTCTTAAGAAAGAGGAGGTAATATGGTGAGCGAGAACAGACTTCAGGTAACCCTCAGCGGTGTTACCCTCGATAATCCCGTTATCCCCGCCAGCGGGACCTTCGGCTTCGGATACGAATTTGCGGATATATACGATATAAATATCCTTGGTTCCATTTCCTTTAAGGGTACCACCAAGGACCCCAGATTCGGAAACCCTACCCCCAGAATTGCGGAAACCGATGGTGGGATGCTCAACGCCGTAGGCCTTCAGAACCCCGGTGTGGATAAGGTTATGAGTGAGGAGCTTCCCAAGCTCAAGCAGTGCTTTAAAAAGCCCCTGGTTGCAAACATCAGCGGCTTTTCAATAGATGAATATTCTTACGCCTGCGAAAAGATAAACGCAGAGCCTCAGGTGGGAATTATAGAAGTAAACATCAGCTGTCCCAACGTTCACGGCGGCGGTATGAGCTTCGGTACCGACCCCAAAGCGGCTGCCGCGGTAACAAAGGCAGTCAAGGCCGTTACCACAAAGCCGGTATACATCAAGCTTACTCCCAACGTTACCGATATAGCCGAGATAGCCAAGGCTTGCGAGGCAGAGGGGGCAGACGGTCTGAGCCTTATAAACACCCTTCTGGGTATGAGAATAGACCTTAAAAAGAAAAAACCCCTTCTTGCAAACAAGACGGGCGGACTTTCGGGCAAGGCGATATTCCCCGTGGCTATTGCCAACGTGTATAAGGTGTACGAGGCTGTAAAGATCCCTCTCATAGGTATGGGAGGCGTAAGTACGGCCGAGGACGTTATTGAAATGATGCTTGCAGGCGCTACTGCAGTTCAGGTAGGCGCGGCAAACCTCGTAGATCCCTACGCCTGCAAGGACATAATCGAAAATTTACCCCAAGTTATGGATAAATACGGAATAAATAAACTTACCGATATAATAGGAGGCGGACACTAATGGGTAGAGACGTTATTATAGCCTGCGATTTTGCGGGCAAAAAGGAATGTAAAGAGTTTCTTGCAAAGCTTTCTGGCGCAAGCCGTAAGCCTTATCTTAAGATAGGTATGGAGCTTTATTACGCAGAAGGCGCAGAAATGGTGCGTGAGCTTAAGAGCGAAGGTTATCATATCTTCCTTGACCTCAAGCTCCACGATATCCCCAACACCGTAAGAAAGTCCATGGCCGTTCTTTCCAAGATGGACGTGGATATGGTAAACCTCCACGCTTCGGGTACCACCGAAATGATGAAGGCCGCTATCGAAGGTCTTACCAGACCCGACGGCACCAGACCTCTGCTTATTGCAGTTACCCAGCTCACCTCCACCTCTCCCGAGGCTATGAAGCGTGACCTTCTTATCGACGCTCCCCTTGAAGAGGTAGTTATGCACTACGCAGAAAACGCCAAGAACGCAGGTCTTGACGGCGTTGTTTGCTCTCCCCTTGAGGCAGAGGCAGTACACGCACGTTGCGGTGAAAAGTTCCTCACCGTTACTCCCGGCGTAAGATTTGCAGGTGGCGATGTTGGTGACCAGTCAAGAGTAACCACCCCCGAAAAGGCAAAGGCTCTGGGTAGCGACTACATCGTTGTAGGCAGACCCATAACCGCCGCTGAAAATCCCCTCGAAGCCTACGAGCGTTGCGTAAAAGAGTTCTGCAACTAAAGCATTTTATTGGATTGGAGATATATAAACATGAAAAGAGAAATAGCAAAAGCACTTCTCGGCATTAAGGCCGTATTTTTCAGACCCGACGAGCCCTTTACCTGGGCCAGCGGTATAAAGAGCCCCATTTACTGCGATAACCGTCTTATCCTCACCGCTCCCGAACAGAGAGTTATAGTTGAGACCGCTATTGCAGAAACCGTTAAAAAGGAATATCCCGACTGCGAGGTCCTTATGGGTACCAGTACTGCAGGTATCGCTCACGCCGCTATTGCCGCACACATGCTCGGCATGCCCATGGGCTACGTTCGTTCCGGCGCAAAGGACCACGGCAGACAGAATCAGATCGAAGGCCGTCTTGAAAAGGGCCAGAAGGTAGTCGTTGTAGAAGACCTTATCTCCACCGGCGGTAGCGTTATCGAGGTTGTAAACGTTCTTCGCGAAGCAGGTGCAGAGGTTCTCGGTATCGTAAGCATCTTCACCTACGGCATGAAGAAGGGTATTGACCGTCTTGCCGAAGCTAACGTAAGAAACGTATCCCTCACCAACTTTGATACCGTTGCAGAGGTTGCCGCTGAAACAGGCTACGTTAAGCCCGAAGATATCAGCAGACTTATCGCCTTCCGCAACAACCCCTCCGACGAATCCTGGATTCAGAAGTAGTATAAAAGGAAAAAATAATGAGAAGTCTTATTGATATAATGGACCTTTCCACCGAAGAGATAGAGGGTCTTATGGACGTGGCCGCAGATATCGTGGCCAACCCCTCATCCTATTCGGAAAAATGCAAGGGCAAAAAGCTGGCAACCCTCTTTTTTGAGCCCTCCACCAGAACCCGCCTATCCTTTGAGGCCGCCATGTACGAGCTTGGCGGAAACGTTCTGGGCTTTTCCGAGTCCAACTCTTCCTCTGCCGCAAAGGGCGAGAGCGTTTCGGATACGGCCCGTACCGTAAGCTGTTACGCCGATATTATTGCTATGCGCCATCCTAAAGAGGGTGCTCCCTTGGTTGCGGCCATGAACTCTTCCGTTCCCGTTATCAATGCGGGTGACGGCGGACATAACCACCCCACCCAGACCCTTACCGACCTCTTTACCATAAAGAGGGAAAAGGGCAGAATAGGTAATCTCACCGTGGGCTTTTGCGGAGACCTTAAGTTCGGCAGAACGGTGCACTCCCTCATAAACGCCCTCTCAAGATACGAAGGCATAAATATCGTCCTCATTTCTCCCGAGGAGCTTAAGCTTCCCGAATATCTCAAGAGCGAGGTCCTTGACCGAAAAGGTATCCCTTACAGAGAGACCCTCAGCCTTGAAGAGGCTATGCCTGAGCTTGACGTTCTCTATATGACCAGAGTCCAGAGGGAGAGATTCTTTAACGAGGCCGATTATATCCGCCTTAAGGATACCTATATCCTTACTCCCGAAAAGCTCCAGTCAGCACGCCCCGATATGTGTATACTTCATCCTCTTCCCAGAGTTAACGAAATATCCGTTGCTGTGGATAATGACCCCAGAGCCTGCTACTTTAAGCAGGTGCTCAACGGCAAGTATATGCGTATGGCTCT
Source organism: Eubacteriales bacterium (assembly GCA_045530715.1). Classification (GTDB taxonomy): domain Bacteria; phylum Bacillota; class Clostridia; order Oscillospirales; family UBA644; genus JAZQLP01. Next base: position 5,523 of record JAZSCR010000005.1, on the reverse strand, counting down.
TATTCTTGATCTTCTGGAGGTGAAATGATATGCGACTTGATCCCATAAACGACGGTATCGTTATTGACCACATCACCGCGGGTAAGGGTATGCAGCTGTACGATATCCTTAACCTCGGTGAGCTTAAATGCTCCGTCGCTATCATAAAAAACGCCGACAGTAAAAAGACGGGCAAGAAGGATATTATAAAGATAGACTCGGTTATAGACCTTAATTTTGACGTTATAGGCTACGTTGATCCTGGCGTTAACGTAAATATTATCCGTGACGGAAAGATAGTTGAAAAGCTTCGTCCCGGAATGCCCGAAAGGGTAGAAGGGGTTATCAAGTGCAAAAATCCCCGTTGCATAACCTCCACCGAGCAGGAGCTCCCCCATATATTCAGACTTACAGACAGAGAAAAGCGTATCTATCGCTGTATCTACTGCGAAAGCAAGGCTAAATAAATAAAGAAGACGGCTACCTTGTGGTAGCCGTTATTTTTATTATTCTATATTTGTATCTGCCTGATATATCCTTGAGGATTCGCCCCAAGGGTGATTGCCAATGGCAATGTATTCCCAGCCGTATTTTTCGTAGTAGCTTTCGTGGTCGGTGCAAAGATATATATTTTCAAATCCGCCCTTTTTTGCCTCTTTTCTTGCGTTAAAGAGCAGCTTTCCGCCCCAAGCATGCCTCTGTATTGGGGCTCAACGAAGAGGGCGCAAAGGTAGGGCTTAAGGTCGGTTCTGTCAACAAAGTCGTTTTCGATTATGCCGCAACCTGCCGCGATTTCTCCGTCATCACCCAAGATAACGAACCATAGCGGAATGGGGGAGATGTCTGCGTACATCTCGTCAAAACTTTTTCTGTATTCGATTTCAGCAACTCCCCACTTTGAGGAAAACCACTTTATGGCCTTTTCCTTTAAGTCGGGTCTGTTTTTAAGGTTAATGATTTCGGGGTTCATTGGTTGCACCTTCTTTCCACACCATTATACCATGGAATCCTTTTTCAGTCAAGTTCGGTATTGCAATTCTCGGTACAATGTGCTATAATATGCCTAAAGTTTGAGAAAAGGGGAGTGGCCATGCTTTCAGCGTATAAAAAAATAGTAGTGGTTGGTAGCTGCGGTAGCGGCAAGAGCTATCTTTCGGCAAGATTGGGCGAGGCTCTGGACATCCCTGTGACTCACCTTGACAAGGTGTTCTGGAAGTCCGGCTGGGAATCTTTGGACAGGAACGAGTTTGACAGCCGCCTTGAGGAGATAACGGCTGAGGATAGTTGGATCGTGGACGGAAACTACTCCCGCACCATGGAACGCCGTGTGGAGCGAGCAGACGCTGTGATATTTTTGGATATAAGCAGATGGGTATGTCTATGGAGCCTTATAAAGAGGCGAAATAAGCCCCGTGCCGATATGCCCGAAGGGTGCGAGGAAAGGTGGGGCAAGGATTATTTTGAGTTGCTCAAAATGGCTCTTGATTATCCCAAAAACGGCAGACCTCAGGTTCTTGCCCTGAAGGAAAAATATCCCAATAAACCATTTATCATCCTTAAAACCAGAGGTCAGGTCAACAGATTTATAAAGAAAGTGGACGCGAAAAAATGAAATTTATATCCTGGAATGTAAACGGCTTCAGAGCCTGCCTTAAAAAGGGCTTTGCCGATTTCTTTAATGAGGCTGATGCGGACTTTTTCTGCCTGCAGGAAACCAAAATGCAACCCGGCGAGGCGGATTTTGCCCCCGAAGGATACCTTTCTTACTTCAGCAGTGCCATAAAGAAGGGCTATTCGGGTACTGCGATTTTTACAAAAAAAGAGCCCCTATCCGTGTCATACGGCATAGAAGGAAAGTACAGCGATGAGGGGCGACTCATAACCCTTGAATACGAAAAATTCTATCTTATTTGCTGTTATACTCCCAACGCCCAAAGGGAGCTTACCCGTCTAGATTACAGAATGGAGTTTGAGGATTGTCTGCGTGAGTATATGGTCTCTTTAAGCGATAAAAAGCCCTGTATTCTTTGCGGGGATCTCAATGTGGCTCATACCGAAATAGACCTTAAAAACCCCAAAACAAACGTTAATAATGCAGGTTTCACTCCTCAGGAAAGGGAGAAGATGACCAAGCTGTTAGATGCAGGTTTTACCGACTCCTTCAGATACCTTTATCCCGACAAAACAGGAGCCTACAGCTGGTGGTCTTATATGTATAACGCCCGTGCCAACAACGCAGGGTGGCGTATTGACTATTTTATAGTTTCCGACTCTGTAAAGGATAAAATATCCGATGCCTTTATCTGCCCCGAAATTATGGGCAGTGACCACTGTCCCGTAGGGCTTGTTTTAGATATTTAGGAGAAAATATGAAATTCTTATTTACCGGCTTTGACCCTTTTAATTTTGAAACAATAAATCCCTCCACCCTTGCCGTGGAGGCGCTGCCCGATAAAATAGGGGAGCACGAGATAGTAAAAAAATATCTTCCCACCTCTTATGAAAGGGCTCCCAAAATGCTTTTGGAGGCCATAGAGGAGCATAACCCCGACTTTGTTATATGCGTGGGCCTGGCGGGACGGAGAAAGAACGTGGAGCTTGAATTCTGCGCCATTAATATGGCCGACGCCATTGTTCCCGATAACGACGGCGTTATAAAGACGGGTGTTCCCGTTATTCCCGAATCCGACGTTACCGCCTATTTTTCCACCCTCGACCTTAAGGGGGCAAAGGCGGCCGTAAACCGACAAAGGATATTCTGCGAAATTTCCTACCACGCAGGTACCTACGTTTGCAACACCCTTTATTTTTACCTTCTTCACGCCTGTCAACGTCGGAATATGCAAGGGCTTTTCGTCCATATTCCCTACCTTCCCGAGCAGGCAGAGGCGAAAAATACGTTTTACTGCCCCTCTATGACCCTTGAGAACGATATTAAAGCCCTGACGGCGTTGGTGGAATTCTTTGGAAATAAATAGGGGAGATTGCTTGACTTTTGTCCTTTAGGATGTTATAATGTATAAAATAAATAATCTGCCACCGGGTAGAGAGTGCGATGCATTCGTTTGCGTGTCGTTAGGTCTTTGAAGATACGCATAACGGATGCTTCTTTTTTGTGAGGTAATTATGTGTAAAAGAATAATAAAATATTTTTCCACGGTGGAGATAGCCTTGTGGGTGTCATCTGTGGCGCTGATAGCGGTATCGTTTTTTCTTTTTGACAGAACAGGTTATCTTACATTGTTTGCATCTTTAATTGGGGTAACCTCTTTGATATTTAACGCAAAGGGAAACCCCTTCGGTCAGATACTGATGATAATATTCAGCCTTTTGTACGGTTTCATTTCATGGAGCTTTGCATATTACGGGGAGATGATAACCTATTTGGGAATGACTGCGCCCATGGCTCTTTTTGCACTTATATCATGGCTTAAAAATCCCTATAAGGGAAAAAGGTCAGAGGTGAGGGTTAACCGTATCGGAGGTAGGGAGGTCGTCTTTTCCGTAGTGCTGACCTGTGGGGTGACTGTTGCGTTTTATTTTATCCTTGCCGCCTTCAATACTGCAAATCTTCTCCCAAGTACCTTGTCTGTGACCACAAGTTTCCTTGCGGCTTATCTTACCTTTAGGCGAAGCCCATACTTCGCCCTTGCGTACGCGGCAAACGACATTGTGCTGATAGTCCTTTGGATAATGGCCACTGCGGTGGACGTTTCTTATCTTTCGGTGGTGGTATGCTTTGCAGTCTTTCTTATAAACGACCTTTACGGCTTCTTTAATTGGTTGAAAATGGAAAAAAGACAGGGGATATAAGAAAAACCTGTGTTTTTGTATAAAAAAAGAAAACATCCAAACTTTGTTCGGATGTTTCTTTTTTGGTGACTCGTGGGGGAATCGAACCCCCGTTACAGCCGTGAAAGGGCCGTGTCTTAACCGCTTGACCAACGAGCCGTGTTGGAAGGTCTTTGGCCTTCGCCTCTAACCTTTATCTATATAAAACCCTCTAGGGGTTGGTGGTAGCGGAAGTCGGATTTGAACCAACGACCGATCGGGTATGAACCGATTGCTCTAGCCAGCTGAGCTATTCCGCCATATACCGACGTCCGTTGGAAGTTTGCACTCTTTTCGAACGCTCGTATATTATACACTAAAAATGACGGTTTGTCAATAGGTTTTTTGTGAACAAATTGTAAATAAATTCAATGGGCAGGAATATTTTTTTAGCTTCTCTTTTCTTCGTCAAGATAAGATGCCATAAGGTCTGCCATATACATCAGCAGGGTGGCAGGATAACGCTCGTTTACGTCCTGAAGGAGATTCTTATACTCGTAGTCCTCGCCGCCGAAGGGCCCCATGTGGTAGTATATCATAAGCTCTTCAAGATGCTTTATGGATATAAAGCTACGGAGAAATCTTATGGAGCGTGTGGCGTGGGGGTAGGGGATAGAGGGGGACTTTATTGAGGAGTATACCTCGTAGGACTCCCATCTTCCGTCAACCTTGCGGTTGCGCTCTTCCTTGGTATAATAGTTTGCCTTGCAAAGGTCGTGGCAGAGGGATGCTATTATAACGTTCTCCTCGTCCACCTGAACGTCGGGACGGGCCTCAAGGAGCTTTTTAAAGTTCCTGTAAACGTTGAGGGAGTGGAGAAGAAGTCCCCCCTCAAAATTATTGTGGAATCTGGTGGATGCGGGGGCGGTAAAAAAGTCGGTCTTGGTTTCAAGATAGGTTATGAGGTTTTCAATACCCTCTCTTTTTGTGGAGCGAAGAAGCTCAATATAGACCTTCTTGGATTCTTCGAGAATAGCGTTCTGTTCCATAGCTTTTCCTTACTTTCTTGTCTGGCCGTTGCCGTAGATTATATATTTGCAGGTGGTCAGTTCTTTAAGTCCCATAGGTCCTCTTACGTGGAGCTTCTGGGTGGAGATGCCGATTTCGGCGCCCAAGCCGAACTGATTACCGTCAGTAAATCTTGTGGATGCGTTTACGTATACCGCTGCAGAGTCGATCTCTGCTAAAAATCTTTGGGAATTTTGGTAGCTTTCGGTGATTATGGCCTCGCTGTGGCCGGTACTGTGTTCATTTATGTGGTCAATGGCCTGGTCAAGGGAGTCCACTACCTTACATGATATGACGTAGTCGAGGAATTCAGTATAGTAATCCTCTTCGGTGGCCGCCTCGCAGTCGATGATCTCTCTGGTTCTTTCACAACCCTTTATGACGGTGTTTCTCGCATCAAGAGCCTCTTTAATAAGGGGCAGAAGGGTTTTTGCCTCGCTTTTGTGTACCAGCAGGCTTTCTGCGGCGTTGCATACCGAGGGGCGCTGGGTCTTTGCGTTGGTGATTATGGGAAGAGCTTTTTGGTAATCACAGCCCTCGTCGCAGTATATGTGGCAGTTGCCCTCGCCCGTCTTTATAACGGGTACTGTGGCGTTCTGCACTACGGTTCTGATAAGGGAGCCGCCGCCACGGGGGATAAGAAGGTCAACGTAATCGTTGAGCTTCATAAGCTCCTCAGCTGTCTTTCTGCTTGTGTCCTCTATA
>JAZSCR010000193.1:0-3158 GCA_045530715.1 Eubacteriales bacterium | reverse complement strand
ATAGATACTATTGCTAACGCAGACACTGTTCTGCCTGCCAACTGCCTTTTGTTAAAATAGCTGCTATACAACTATGCTACCGCAGATAGAAATATATTTTAAACAACACTTTTCGCCCCCAACCCGAGAGCGAAGCCCGCGGGTTTTCTTGCAGGGCAAGAAAACGGGCTCTTGAAAAGAGCCCGTTGGGGGCATACGAGAGAACGCAAGTATTGTGTTTTATTCAGCTTTCGAGGTTTTTTTATTATAGAAAACATCTTGCAATACTGCACAATCTCTGCGTAAGCTCTTGTGTTTATGTTTTAAAATTACTACCATATTTCCCTGGCCGACGGCGGAGATATACTACAGAATACAGAGCAGTACAGTGCCCGCCGCCTAAATTCAAAGCCGTAACCGTCTTTGAATTTTTAACGTGCAGAATAAAGAACTGGACCTTGGCCCCTGGCCCCTATAACCTTTTGCAAAGCAACAATATTATAAAGGAGATACAAAAATGACATCAACCAACACAGCCCCCGTGATAAACGGGGAAAGGGTGGCAGAGGCCCGACTTATACTTCAAAAGTACAAGCAGGGCAAGGCTAACCTTGAAAACAAAATCATTGAGAACGAGCAGTGGTACAAGCTTCGTCACTGGGAGTGTATGGAGCACCGAAAAAGTCAGGTGGAGCCCACCTCGGCGTGGCTCTTTAACTGCATAGCCAACAAGCATGCCGACGCCATGGACAACTACCCCAGCCCCTCCGTTCTCCCCCGCGAGGAAACGGACAAGGGCGAGGCCAAGCTCCTTTCCTCCATAATCCCCGTCATTCTTGATCAGGTGGAGTTTGAGCAGACCTACTCGGACGTTCAGCACCACCGACTCAAAAACGGTACGGGTGTTTACGGCGTGTTCTGGGACCGCACTAAAAACGGCGGCCTTGGGGATATATCTGTTACAAAGACCGACGTTCTCAAGCTTTTCTGGGAGCCGGGTATCACCGATATTCAGCAGAGCCGCAACGTTTTTCAGGTTGAGCTCTGGGATAACGATATCCTGGAAGAAAGGTATCCCGACCTTAAGGGAAAGCTGGGCGCATCCACCGTGGACGTGGCAAAATACGTTTACGACGACTCGGTGGACACCTCCCAAAAATCCTGCGTGGTGGACTGGTATTACAAGACCGTTTTAGAGGGCAAGACACTCCTGCACTACTGCAAGTTTGTCAATGATACCGTCCTCTTTGCCACCGAAAACGACCCCGAGTTCGCGCTCAGGGGGCTTTACGACCACGGGATGTACCCCTTCGTTTTCGACGTCCTCTTTCCCCTTGAGGGCACACCCGCGGGCTTTGGGTACGTGGACGTGGGCAAGGACGCTCAGGGATATATTGACAGGGGCAATCAGGCAATCCTCCAGAATCTTCTGGTCAACGCCCGTCCCCGCCACTTTATCCGAAAGGACGGCTCGGTAAACGAGGAGGAGTACGCCGACCTTTCAAGGGACCTTATTCACGTGGACGGAAATCTCGGTCAGGACAGTATCCAGCCCGTACGCTCCACGCCCCTGAGCGAGGTGTATCTGGCCATTATCAACAACAAGGTGGACGAGCTAAAGGAGACCACGGGCAACCGCGACGTTTCCACGGGGGGAAGCTCGGGCGGGGTTACGGCGGCCTCTGCCATAGCCGCCCTGCAGGAGGCAGGATCCAAGCTCTCCCGCGACTCAAATAAGGCCTCTTACAGAGCGTTTAAGAAGGTTATAATCATGATAATCGAGCTTATCAGACAGTTTTACGACCTTCCCAGATGCTTCCGTATCATGGGGCCTGCGGGGGCTACCGAGTACGTAAGATACTCCAACGAGAGCATCAAAAAGCAGCCTCAGGGAATGGTCGGCGGGGTTGATTTGGGGTACAGATTGCCTCTGTTCGACGTTGAGGTCACTGCCCAGAAGCAGAGTCCCTACTCCAAAATGTCCCAGAACGAGCTGGCACTTCAGTTCTATCAGGCGGGATTTTTCGATCCCAGAAATTACTCTGCCGCCACCGCCTGCCTTGATATGATGGACTTTGACCGTAAGGATATGGTCATGACCTCAATTAAGGAAAATCGCATCCGATACCTGCGAGCCGCCCTTATGGGGATGGCCAGGGGAATGGCCCCCGCGGAGGGGAAGGGTGAGGCCAAAAATGCGACCCCTGATCTGCCCCAGGGGGAACCTGACGAGGTGAAGGAGGCAAAGACCCGCACGGCGGAGGCGAGCGCGCCTTAAAAGAGGGTCCAGGGGCCAGGGGACAGGGGCCAGGGGCGCCGCTTTGCGGCGTATCCATTGCGAAAGCAATGGCATATCATCACGCGATAGCGTGTATATCACCAGCCGAAGGCTGCATTACTTTCGTAATGATGATATGCCGTCCTGTGGACGGATGATATGCACACCTGCGGTGTGATGATATACAAGGCTGCGCCTTGATTGAGAAGCGGTGTCACCTGCGGTGACGATTTTGATGAGGGAATAGAGCGTAGAGCATAGGGAAAGCGGTAGTTATTATTTTAAAATATAGATACTATTGCTAACGCAGATACTGTTCTGCCTGCCAACTGCCTTTTGTTAAAATAGCTGCTATACAACTATGTTACCGCAGTTAGAAATATATTTTAAACAACACTTTTCGCCCCCAACCCGAGGGTAAAACCCACGGGTTTTCTTGCAGGGCAAGAAAACGGACTCTTGAAAAGAGCCCGTTGAGGGCACACGAGAGAACGCAAGCAGTGTGTTTTATTCAGCTTTTGATTTTCTTTTATTATAGAAAACATCTTGTAATATTGCATAATCTCTGCGTAAGCTCTTGTGTTTATGTTTTAAAATTACTACCATATTTCCCTGGCCCCTGGACCTTGGCCCCTGGCCCCTTCAGAAAGGAGAATATTATGATTACCGCAACCTTCACTTATTCCCCCAACGGGGTGCTTTCCCTTGACCTTACGGGGCACGCCGACCTGGTAAGGGAGGGGTACGACCCCCTTTGCGCGGCGGTGTCCGTCCTCCTTTACACCCTTGCCGACGAGGTTGAAGATATGGACAGGGAGGGGCTGCTCCGGAGAAGCCCCCACCTCATTCTCGACCCCGGCTCGGCACACGTTTCCGCCCCCCCCAACCCAAGGGGAAAACT
>JAZSCR010000057.1:0-9686 GCA_045530715.1 Eubacteriales bacterium | reverse complement strand
GGAGAAGCAGGGAGAGTGAGTAGCGTCTATTTCATCAATACGGTAAACGCGGCCGGGAGAAAGAATCTTAAGAGGAGGAGCCATCTTTTCCATGGTTCTTACCTGAACGCCGGAGGTCTGGGTACGGAGGAGCACCTCGGGAGTGAAATAGAAGGTGTCCTGAGTATCTCTGGCGGGGTGATGCTTGGGAATATTGAGAGCCTCAAAGTTATAATAGTCAAGCTCTACCTCGGGGCCGTCCACAATGGAGAAGCCCATGGAAATAAAGGCGTCCTTTACCTCATCGAGAACAATGGAGGTGGGGTGCTTTTTACCCTGTCTTACGGGCTTACCCTCCATGGTAACATCAAGGCGCTCGTCACGGAGCTTCTTTTCAAGAGCGAGGGCGGAAAGAGCTTCCTTCTTTGCTTTGAGTTCGCCCTCAAGATAAACCTTTACCTCGTTAACGGCCTGGCCGACGAGAGGTCTTTCCTCGGGAGAAAGCTTACCCATCTGGGAAAGGATAGCGGTAAGCTCGCCTTTTTTGCCCATAAAGGTAACGCGGATCTGTTCAAGCTGATCAAGGGAGGCCTTAAGGTCCTCACCCGTTATCCCCTCAAGGGCAGCTTTGGCTTTATTTTTTACTTCTTCAAGCTGTTCTTTGATAGTCATAGGAGAATACCGTCTTTCTAATAATTTTATGGATTATGTAGCGATTATTAAATAACTTATTATTAATTACATATATTAACATAATTTGCCTTTGGTTTCAAGCAAATATGAAATATTTCGTTAAAAATTCGATTTATTCATCTTTCGTAACCTGTTTTACAGGCTTTACGTCCCCCTCTTCCCTTCTGCGGACGTACTCGTTGAGGAGAACCGTCACTACGGTCATACAGGGAATGGAGAGGAAAATACCCCAGAATCCGAAGGCGTAACCACCCGCAACGACCGAGAAAAGAACGAGGAGGGGGTGAAGCTTAAAGTCGGACTTATAAAGCTTGGGCATAAAGAGCTTATAAGTAACTAAGATTATGGCTATAAAGGCCAACAGGTACAGCCAAGCCACGGAGGGAGAAATGAGGAGTATGAGGAATGAGGACACCGCTGTACCCACCACGGGGCCGAAGACGGGAACCATACACAACAGACCAAGAACCACCGCTATAAGAACGGGATAATCAAAGCCCGTAATGCTCATTACCGTAAAGCATACAAGACCTACTATAAGGCCTTCTACAACCTGCTTTACAAGGTAAGAGGCCAGAACGTCACCCGTAAGGTGAAGGCCCTTTTCTATGGCGGCGTTGACCTTTTTGGGAACGAAGGCGTCAAAGAACTTCTTCGAGCCTGATTTTATCTTTTCCTTACCCAAAATAAAGTATATGGAGAAGATAATACCCATAATGAAGTTAAAGGCACCCGAGATAATCTGTGAGGTAAAGGCTATTACCTGTGACGTAACGTTCTCTGCATAGCCCACCAGATCGCCCAAAAGGTCGTTGAACACCTGGGAAAGCCTATCAAGGTCAAGCTGAACGAATGGTATCATATCCCCGCCGTCAAAAAATCTTTGGCGTATATGGTCAATATACCCGAAAAGGCTTTGGAGATAATTCTCGGCGTTGGCCGCTATCTGCTGAACGCTGCTGGATATCTGGGGAATAACGAATACGGCTATAAGGGTCACTACGGCAAAGAATATCAGATAGGTGCAGATCAAGGCCATAGTACTGGCTACCCAACCGCCCTTGCGGTGATTGGTGCCGTCAGACTTTTTCTTTGATTTAAAGAGTCTTATCTCAACCCGCGGGGGCTTTATAAGGCTGAACTTTCTATATATGAATCTATAGGGAGTGTTGAGCAAAAATGCCAACAGTATACCTATAAACACGGGGCTGAGGAGATTGAGGATACCGCCCAGCAGGGCAAGAATATCGTCTATTCGCACAAGCCCTATGCAAAGGACTATACAGAATAGGATTATCAGGATAACATCCTTAAAAAATTTCTTATTCATGATGATACTCCGAAGAGATTTAATTCAGGCGTCTGATTGGTGAAGATCATCTTTCACGCTTTTATATCTTCACAAGAGTTATGCCGTTTATAAGCATATTGTACAGGGCAAAGGTCTGCATCCTATCCCCGTTGTGGCTGTCCGAATCAAAGGTCTGAACGGCGTTTTCAACCACGCAAATACGCTTTCTGGGTTCATTTTTTTCGTTAAAGTAGGAGCGGAGAGTCAGGGCAAACTGCATCACCCCGATGTCCGTCATACCGCCCACGAGAACGAAGTTTGAATAGAGTCCGTCGTTTTTTGCAAGCCATTTAATAAAGGCGTTTGACAAAAAGGCGTTGGCGGAATTTTTATAAATAACGTCGGTATTCACACCTGCGGCAAAGGAGCCAAGCTCCTCGATGACCGAGCACTCGTACTCGTCGCAACAATGCTTGGGGAAGGCCTTGAACTCGGTACTGTCGGGAAGGTGATTATCTATGAGAAAAAGTTTGCGGGAGCTGAGAAAATACTCGTTCACCCGCACTATCTCGGGGATTACCGATTCAAGTCTTGGGGTGGAAAGGGAGCCGTATCTGAAAAGGCCGTTTATGGTATCCACGTTGACCACCACCGTGGTGCGGGGATTCATTGGCACCTTTCTGATGTCCTTGACCATATGGGACACTACCTTTTCAAGGTCGGTATCAAAAAGTCCCATATCAGATTTCCTTTCCGTTGATAGAGCAGATCTTGGCGTTTCTCTCCCCTGCCTCAATACCAAATACGGCAGAGCCCATTACCGAGCAGTCAACCCCCGCTTCGCCCAAAGAGGGATAGTTCTGAAGATTAATGCCGCCGTCGGCCTCAATGACATAGGAGTAGCCTTTTTCTTCTCTTATCTTTTTAAGCTCTGTGGCCTTGCCCACACATTCGGGGATAAGCTTCTGGCCCCCAAAGCCGGGCTCAACAGTCATTACGAGAACAAGGTCGCAAAGAGGAAGCAGACTCTCAATCTCACTTACCTTGGTTGCGGGCTTTAAGGAAAGTCCCGCCTTAAGGCCGAGAGCCTTTATCTTTTTAAGGGATTCTTCAGCGTTCTTTGCCTCGTAATGGACGGTGATTATATCGGCGCCCGCCTTTTTAAAGTCCTCTATGTAAGGAAGGGGGTCGATTATCATCAGATGAACGTCAAAGGTTATGTCAAATTTATCTCTTATAGAGGAGATTATGGGCATACCGAAGGATATGTTGGGAACGAATACCCCGTCCATAACGTCGATATGGAGCATATCGGATTTATCTACTGTTTTAAGGTCTGCCGCCAGATTGCTGAAATCTGCGGAAAGTATTGAAGGAGATACTAACATTTTGTCTTTTCCTTTCAGGTTATGCTAAATGAGATTATTTCTTTTTTGTCGGTGTCGGTGATTACCAGGTCCATAACGATATCATCACCGTCCTGCTCGTACTGGGCGGGCATTGAGGTACGGAACTTGGCTATGGCGTTTTCTTTTTTAACCCCCAGAACAGAGTTTAATCCTCCCGTCATTCCCGCGTCGGTTATATATGCGGTACCCTTGGGAAGTATCCTTGCATCGGCGGTGCGGACGTGGGTATGAGTACCGTATACTGCCGTTACCCTGCCGTCAAGATAATGGGCAAGGGCTATCTTCTCACTCGTGGCCTCGGCGTGGAAATCCACGAAAATATACGCGCAGTCTGAAAGCCTTTCAAGAGCCCTGTCAGCGGCGTCAAAGGGGTTTTCCGCCCCCTCAATAAAGCACTGCCCGAGAAGATTAAGAACGCCCACGGTTCCGAAGGGGGTCTTTGCTGTAGCGTACCCGCTTCCTATGGCGGAGCGGGGAAGGTTATAGGGTCTTATGAGATATTCCGAGTCGGAAAGGAAGGGATATATCTGCTTCTGGCGGAAAACGTGGTTACCCGAGGTGATTATATCCACGCCCGCGTACCTTAGTCTTTCAGCCTTATCGGGCGTAATTCCGTTATGGGAGCAGACGTTTTCGCCGTTGGCTATAACGAAGTCTATTTTATGCTCCCGTATAATACCCGACAGACGGGAGCAAACGAAATCGCAGCCCGCGTCACCGATTATATCTCCTATAAAAAGAACTCTCATGTCATTGACCTTTCAAGTTATATTATCACATATATATTATATATCATATCAAGGCAAAAATCAATACGCTAATTGGGTATTTTTTTGAATTTTACCCCTAATCTTGACAACGGGGACGGCGTGTGGTATAATTCACCTATACTGAGAGAGGAAACGATGTTGATATGAAGCCCTTTACCTCCGTAATTATTGCCGCGGCAGGCAGAAGCAGAAGAATGACCTCCACCCCCGATAAGCTTTTTGCCCCCCTTTGCGGCCGTTACGTAATAGAACGCACGCTGACGGCATTTGAACAGGCAAAGACCGTTGACGAGATAGTGGTCGTCACCTCCGACGAAAATCTTGAAAAAATAAACGCTCTCCTTACCCAAAGGGGGTACGGAAAGGTTGCGGCCGTGGTAAAAGGCGGAGCCACCAGAGCCGAATCCGTAAAAAACGGCGTGGCGAAGCTTGACGGAAGATGCGAGTTTATAAGCATCCACGACGGAGCAAGGCCCTTTATTACCTCCGACGAGATAGACAGGCTTCATACCCTTGCCTACCAAAAGGGAGCCCTCTGCTGCGGCGCTCCCGTCACAGATACGGTAAAGACCTTCAAAGACTCCCAAATAGGCAAAACCCTTGACAGGGCTTCCCTCTTTGCCGCCCAGACACCACAGATATTCAAAAAGGATATATATCTGGACGCACTGGAAAAGGCGGGAGAAAAGATAGACTCATTTACCGATGACAGCTCCATAGTTGAAGCGGCGGGATATACCGTATACGGAGAGTATACCACCCTTTGCAATATGAAAATAACCACAGAAACCGACCTTATCACTGGTAGAGCTATAATAAACGCTACCGAAAAATAAGAGGACAGAATAATGAAGAGATATAATTTTCTTACCCTGGGCGAGGCCCTTATAGATTTCACTCCCAACGGAGTTTCCCAACACGGATTCCCCGCATACGCCCAGAATCCCGGCGGCGCGGTGCTTAACGCGGCGGCAGTTATGGGGAAATACGGAAATAAAAGCTCCATTATCACCAAGGTTGGCAACGATATGTTCGGGCAGTTCCTTAAGGAAAGGCTTGATGAGGTGGGCGTAGATACATCGAACATGATCATCGACCCCGTCTACAACACAACTCTCGCCTTCGTTTCCTTAAAGCCCGACGGGGACAGAAGCTTTGCCTTCTACCGCAAAAACAACGCCGACGTAAAGCTCCGAGCAGACGAGCTTGACAGAGAGCTGCTTTCAGACACCGAGATCTTTCATTTCGGCGGCCTATCCATGGTCACGCCCTCATACGCCGAAGCCACCCTTGAAGCCATAAAGACGGCAAAGGCCTCGGGGGCAATAATATCCTACGACCCTAACTACCGTCCCACCCTTTGGGATAGCGAAGAAGCGGCAATCAAGGGCATGCTTGAGCCTATGAAATACGTTGATATGCTCAAGATCTCCGAAGAAGAGGCCGAGCTCCTCCTTGGCAAGGGCAGTATTGAGGAATACGAGGACAAGCTCCTCTCAATGGGAATAAAATTCGTGGCCGTTACGGCGGGAGCAAAGGGAGCCTACTACGCATCCGAAAAGGTACGGGGATATATGCCCGCCCTTGAGGTAAAGGCCATAGACACCACCGGCGCGGGAGATATTTTCTGGGGAACCTTCCTCCACTTTATGTTAAAGACAAAGCCCCGATTCGACGACGAAAAAGCCCTTGAATACTGCGTTGCAAAGGCCACCATGGCCGCAGGGCTCAGCACTCAAAAAACGGGCGCCGTACCTTCTATCCCCTGCATTGAAGATATAATATAAAAAAAAGACCCCGACGTCACCGTCGGGGTCAAACCATATACTTTTAAGCTTTAGGCGAAAGAGTGGCCACGCTCTTTTTCTTGGGGTTATATTCCTTTGAGGAAAGATGGAGAAAGAGCTCCTCTGCAGAGGCTGCCCCCGCAACTATGCAAACCGTAAGGCATACCCCAAAAAAGGCCTTGAATCCCATAAAATAGGGCACAGCAAAAAGCACAGCCCCCGTGAGCTTGTTCAGGTAGGTGTGGAGGGATGCAAACTTGCGGTATTTTATTGCCGCAACCAGATATGAGGCTATGCGAACAACCAAAATAACGCCCACCAAAACCCATATCCATTGAGGCAGGGTTATCCAGAGGAATGGCAACAGCTTTATAAGCATTGCTGTGTAGAAAAGAAGGTCTGCCACGCTGTCAAGCTTTGCTCCAAGCTCCGAAGTGGTTTTGGTAACTCTGGCTATAAAGCCGTCAAGGACGTCACTCAGTCCGCAAAGGGAGTAAATCACGTAAAAGGCCACCGACATCACGTCGGTAAAGAAAAGCCCCACTGACCCAACTATACGCAAGGCGGTTATAACGTTTGGTACTGTGAGATTTTGCCTGTTAAACATTTACTATAACGCCTTCCTTTTTGATAATTGTCATTTCTACCATTATACTCCAAATATCAAAAAAAGGCAAGACCCTTAAAAATATTGTGGAAATTTATTCAAAAAAAAAGAGAGGCCTGCGCCTCTCTTTTCTTATTTGAGTTATATTTCTCTCTTAATAACTTCGTTCTTTGCAGCAGCTTCAAAGATGGTCTCAACAAGAGTGAGGTCTCTCATCATCTGCTCATGAGTAACGAACTGTTCTTCTTCGCCGCAGATTGCCTTGATGAAGTTGATATAATATTCTCTTACGTCAGATTCGATTCTGGGAAGAGGATATTCCTTTATGGTATCAGAGGTTCTGGGAGCCATGGTCTTGGTAAGACCTGCAGCGGTAACGATGGGAACCGCATCTCTCTTTTCCCAGTCGGAAACCATGGTTATCTTGCCCTTACCAACGTCCCAACCGTAACGGGCGGAACCGTTTTCGCCAAGGATGTACCATCTGGGAAGGTTAATAAAGTTGCTGGTGCCAACTTCAACGAGAACCTTAAGACCGTCTTCAAAAGTGAGAACAACGGTAAAGCCGTCGTCAACCTCTTCGTTGGTAACGTTGCTTTCCATAGCGTATACGGAAGTTACCTTCTTGCCGCCGGTGAGCATAAGGATCTGGTCAAAGAGGTGTATACCCCAGTCAAATACCATACCGCCGCCCTGAGCCTTCTTGTTACGCCAGTCGCCGGGGATACCTCTGGAGCCGTGAACTCGGGATTCTATTCTGAAAATTCTACCGAGGGTGTTTTCTTCATAAAGCTTCTTTGCTACAAGATAGTCCTCGTCCCATCTTCTGTTCTGATGAACGGAGAACTTTACGCCGTTACGCTTGCTTGCGTCTATCATTCTCTGAAGACTTGCACAGGTAAGGGTTACGGGCTTTTCGCTGATAACGTTCTTTCCTGCATCCATAGCCTGAATAGCGATGGACTCGTGAACGTCGTTGGGGGTAGCAATAGTTACAAGCTCGATCTGGGGGTCTGCAAGGAGAGCCTCCAGCGAGGGATATGCTTTCAATCCGTTTTCTTCTGCGGCCTTGTTCTTCTCGGGGAGAATATCGTAAACGCCGCAAATATTTATCTCCTCGGGCATGGTCTGAAGCTGTCTTACATGCCAGTTGCCCATACCGCCGTATCCGATAAGGGCCCAATTAATCTTCTTCATAAGCTTTTACCGCTTCCTTTATTTTGCCTCGTGGGCATACTAAAAAAATAATAAAAGGCAGATAGCCAAAACTATCTGCCAGTATTATACCCTTTTATTGACAAAAAGTCAATGAAAAAAATGCAAACTATCAGTTTTTCCAGGAAGAGAACTTGTCTGCAAGGGGCTTAAAGGGATGCTTATTTTCATATCCCAGCTTATACCCCACGCCTGCAAGGATAAAGCAGACCGTATATACTGCGGCGTAGATTATAAACCTTACCACGGAGTTACCTGCTCCCGAGGTAAATATCTCTACCAGATTCCACACTGACATGGAAAGAACGTAGTAGATAACGCTGAGTATTTTGGTAAAGAGGGTCTCCGTACCCAGAAAGGTGGGAATAGCTCCCACTATTATCATAGTGGAAACGAGTACGCCGCTGCAAAGGAAGCCCTTGCCCTTATTCTCTCGGATAAGGCCGGTTTCGACCTTGTTTCTGTCGCGGGTACCCTCAAAATTACAGGTGAAGGTGAAGAAATAAATTATAGCGAACAGGTACAGCAGACCCAACAGAGGATTGAGGAACATGGGCGCAGTTGCAGCCACCGCGGAAGCCATAATGGACAGTATGCACACCAGTATTACCCTCAAAAAGAGATGAAGGATAAGGGTCAGATTATGGGACAGGGTCTTGTCCTTTCTTTCTTCGTCTTTATAGCTCATATTTTCCTCCGAACACAGTCTTTCCGTATCTATTTTATCAAGGGGGTTGGGAATAATCTTTTCCTAAAACCGAACTTTTTCAGGGACTTATTTTGTCATCTGCACTTCTACCAGACGGCCGCCGCAATACTTCTCGCGAAGCTTGGGCTTTTCTATCTTGCCGGTGGGATTTCTGGGAACGTCGGCAAAGATGATCTTTCTGGGACGCTTGTATCTGGGCATATCCTCGCAGAAGGAGTTTATCTCTTCCTCGGTGCAGGTCACGCCCTCTTTTACGGCTATTATAGCCGCGGCTATCTCACCCAGACGGTTGTCGGGCAGACCGATAACGGCAACGTCCTTTACCTTGGGATGAGCGCGGAGGAAGTCCTCTATCTGTACGGGGTAGAGGTTTTCACCGCCCGTAATAATAACGTCCTTTTTACGGTCAACGAGGTATATAAATCCTTCCTCGTCTTCCTTTGCCTTATCGCCGGTACAGAGCCATTCGCCTTTAAGAACGGCTTCCGTAGCGGCAGGGTCTTTATAGTAACAGAGCATTACGCCGGGGCCCTTAACGGCAAGCTCGCCCACTTCGCCCTTTTTGACCTCGTTGCCCTTATCGTCAAGTATCTTGGTCTCCCAAAGATAGCCCGCCTTACCGATAGCGCCCACCTTGTGGATATTTTCAACGCCCAGATGTACGCATCCGGGGCCAAGGCTCTCTGAAAGGCCGTAATTGGTATCGTAACCGTGGGAGGGGAATATCTCCTTCCACCTGTGTATAAGGCTGGGGGGCACGGGCTGTGCGCCCACGTGCATAAGCCGCCACTGTGAAAACTCGTAATCGCTGAGCTTTAAGTCGCCTCGCTCGATACAGTCGAGAATATCCTGGATCCAGGGTACCAGAAGCCACACGATGGTTGCCCTTTCGTCGGACACGGTACGGAGTACCCATTCGGGCTTAACGCCCCTCAAAAGCACGGTCTTTGAGCCCGAAAGAAGGCTACCGAACCAGTGCATCTTTGCACCCGTATGATAAAGAGGAGGTATGCAAAGGAATATATCGTCCTTCTTCTGGCCGTGGTGATTCTGCTCTGTAAGACAGGATGCAACAAGACCCGAATGACGGTGAAGTATGGCCTTGGGGAAACCGGTAGTACCCGAAGAGAAGTATATGGCGGCATAGTCGTCGTCACGGATATCCACAGCAGGGGGCATGGAAGAACAGTATGTAACCATGGTATCGTAGCTGTCGGCAAATTCGG
>JAZSCR010000160.1:0-3833 GCA_045530715.1 Eubacteriales bacterium | reverse complement strand
CCTCATAAAAAGAAGTTGCATCAATGCAACTTCTTTTGTTATCAGCCCTCTTGGGGCTCATATTCATATCCATTTTTAATCATTGCCTCAAGAACCTGCTTTGCTCGCTGTTCTGCCTTTACGTCATCAGCAGAATATACGCTTGGAGCCTGGGGCAACCCTGCAATATATAACACCTGCTCAAAAGAAAGCTCTGAAGGCAGGCAATCAAAATAATGTTTGCAGGCGGCCGTTATTCCCGTCTGCCCCTGCCCGAAATAGATAATATTCAGATACAGCTCAAGAATATCTTCTTTTTCATATAATCTTTCAAGATCAAAGGCAACCAACAGCTCTGCTACCTTTCGGGTATAAGTACGTTCCTGAGTAAAATACATGTTTTTCGCGAGTTGCTGGGTTATGGTTGAGCCGCCACCGGTTATCTCCATATTAATAATATTTATCAGCGTTGCCTTGGCGGAAGCGATAGGGTCGATTCCTATATGGGTATAAAATCTCTTATCCTCAACCGAAATCAACGCCGTAAGAAGATCGGGAGCAATATCATCTATATCACAGTACCCTTCGGATGCCCTTATACTTTCCACCTTCTCTTGAAGAGGGGTGGCAGAAACAGCTTCTTTATACATAGAATAGCCGTTTATAAATACTATACCAACCCCGATAACAATTAGGAGAAGAATAGACAAAAAGGCCCATTTTAGTATTTTACGTATTTTGGGCATCTTAATATCCGCCAAACTCAGTGTAAAGGTCGCTGTAAATATTCTCCTCAAAGAGTAAAACAACGAACACAATCGTAGCCAATATAGTAAACAGCATACAAATGATACTGATAATGATGCCCGCTATGGCAAAGCCTTTGCGATTTGACTTGAGGCCGAATATGCCGAGGATTATGGCGGCCAAGTTTACGCCCAAAAAGCCTAATCCCACAAAATTAAGCATACTGAGAACAAATGATGTTATAGCTATGCTGTTTTTGGAGTTTTTAATTGTCTCCTGCATATCTGCCTGGGTATTAACCTGAGGCTGATAAACGGGGATCTCGGCAACAGGCTCCAATTCTCCGGTGGTAGATCTGCCGCAAATAGGGCAAAATTTATCGTTTTCTTCATAAGAAGAGCCGCAATATTTACAAATCATAATATTTATTTCCTTTCTTTTGGTACCATTATTATAGCATACAATTCGTCTGTTGGCAAGAGGTATATTTTAAGATTAAGAATCTCTTAATACCCCATGTTGCTCCATGCAACAAGAATATCCTCAGAAACAAGCGAGGCATCAAATCTGTAATGGGCGGTTACCTGCCCTCTCTTCAGATAGTCCTCTTCCCTATTTGGCTGGCCTCCGTTATGGATAATGTAGGGCTGACCTTTTGAATTTCTCTTGTCCGATACTATACCTATATGCTTATTATCGCCAAAAATAACTATATCTCCCGGTTGCCATTCCTCTATATCGTTTATATCCACCGTAAGAGAAAGGGCGTATTTATCGAAAAATACGCGAAGATTTCGTACCCTGCGGAAGTCTATATTATTGTCCCTTGAAGTGACTGCGGGATAATCGTCGGGAGATAATGCAATATCCTTATCCACCATATCTCTTAAAGAATATCCGGCATTCCTAAATGCTCTCCAAACAACGTCGGTGCATACACCAATATCCTCGGGCGGATATCCCCCCGAAAAATATGAACCGTCGTATCGGGGATGATTTTCAGCATCTTTTCTGGCGCCTCTCATAATGTCGAGATAATCGTCAACACCATTGGAGTTAAAATCCACCGAAGAAACTACCCTTTCAATCCCGAAATCTGAACCTCTGTACGTAGGCAGGGGGATAATATTGAAATAAACACCAAAATACAAAACCACTCCCACTAGCAAAACTAACAAGAGAGAGATAATAAAGAATTTTATTTTGGTACGGCGTCCCATAAGGATTCTCCTTTCGATGGTGTTTTCTATGATTTTATTATATAGTAAATCTCCATAAAAGTCAATGCCGTATTCCCATCGGAATACGGCAAAATATTAATTTGTAAATACTATCTCGCCCTTTGCACCGGGGTCGTCCATAATCACATCTTCTGCAGAGGGAAGAACTATACGGCCCGAAAGAGGGTTTTTAATACTTATAATGGGCGAAGCAAGAGTTGCTTCAACCTCCGATTTCTCAAAACAAAGGTCGGCATCCTCCATAGTACAGTTAATAAGCTTTAAGCCCTTACAGTAACAAAGGGGCTGGGTTCCTATTATCTTGCAATTTTCAAAGGTAACGTTCTCACAGTACCACCCAAGATATTCGCCTTTCACAACAGAGTTGCGAACTGTAACGTTCTTTGCATGCCAGAAAGCATCCTTGGTATTGAGTTCACAGTTTTCAAAAACCGAATCCTCAATATACTGGAATGAGTATTTCCCTTGCAAACTGACCTTTTTAAAATCAAGGGCGGATGAACGGAGCATAAAATACTCCCCCTCAAATGAGCAGTCTTCTGCCTTCATTCCATTAACAGACCATCCAAACTCGGTGGAAATCACGTTACAGTCTTTCATGTCCACACGGGAGCACTCACGCAATGCCTTTATGCCGTGAAGCTTTGAGGCGGTAATCTTTATTCCGTTTGAGTACCAAAGGGCGGCTCTGCACAAGGGTGTCATTTCAGAATTGGATATTTCAACTTCGTCGTCATGCCAAAAGGGATACCGCAAATTAAAATAACAGCTATCAACGGCTATATTTTTACTTTCCTTAAAGGCACTTTCCCCGTCGGCGGGGCCGTCGAAGGAACAGTTTTCCACCCTGAGGTCACGACTGCCGTAAAGAGTGCGTTCCTCATCAAAAACTTGGTTTTTAATAATCATTTCAAAGGTTTTCCTTTTTTCTGTATATTACGGTCATTGTATCATATATTTGTGTCTTTTCTACACAATTTTCAATAAAGAAAAAGGAAATCCAAATCAAAAAGACTTGGATTTCCTTATACAAAACAAGTTTTACAGTGATTATCCTATTTAGGATTAAACGTTATTTCTCTTTCTCTGAACAAGCTTAACAATCTCTACAACGGGTATAACCACAAAGCCGAGTGCGATTGCTATGAGATATTCACCAATACCTACGCTTGCAAAACCAAAAGCATTTGCAAGGAAAGGAACTTCGCATACAAGGGTGGTAGCAAGAAGAGAGCCTATACTTGCAAACCACAGAATCTTATTGTGAGAGCCCAGCTTAAATATGCTACCTCTCTGAGAACGCATATTAAAGCTGTGGAATATCTCGGCCATGGACATAGTAAGGAAGGCCATTGTCATACCGTGAGCACTGTTGGTAATCTCCCAGTTTCCGGTCTCTACAAAATGACCTATAAAGTAGGATGCAATAGTAAGAATGGTAACAAGAATACCTTGATATGCGATATCTATTCCCATACCGCCCGAGAAAATACCGGACTTTGCATCACGGGGCTTACGCTTCATAATATTGGGCTCTGCTTTTTCGGTTCCGAGAGCAAGAGCGGGGAAACAGTCGGTTACGAGATTGATCCAAAGAAGATGAACAGGCTTAAGAATGGTAAAGCCCATAAGAGTTGCGGCAAAAATGGACAGAACCTCACTCATATTCGAGCCAAGCAAGAACTGAATTGCCTTGCGAATGTTATCATAAATACGGCGACCTTCCTCAACGGCGCCAACGATAGTGGCAAAGTTGTCGTCAGTCAGAACCATATCAGCTACGTTCTTAGTAACGTCCGTACCTGTTATTCCCATACCAACGCCGATATCAGCGCTCTTTATGGAAGGAGCATCGTTTACACCGTC
>JAZSCR010000095.1:0-3408 GCA_045530715.1 Eubacteriales bacterium | reverse complement strand
ATGGGGTGTGAGGAGCATATTTGCCATGGGAAGGTCGATACCATTCACTGCCTTGTCGGCAATAAGGTTTACCGCGTCCGCATCGGCAACGGTGGGAATAGAGCGGTGGAGATGAGTCCATGCGCAGTCCTTTCTCATACCGAGGCCGGGGCCTACTACCTGAGCGTTGACCTCTGCCATAGCGTCGGGCATGGTGTATACGGGCTCGTAGAGGGTGGACTGGAGTATCTGTCTTGCCTTTTCGGGCAGAGAGAGGAATGCCAGACCTACGCCGCTTTTAAGCGCACCCTTGCAGCAGAATGCGGCCGCGCCCGTCATAAGCTCGGAGCCAACCACCAGCTGTACCGAGCCGAAGGTACCCTTGTGTCCACTCTGGGGACGGGGTTTTATCATACCCTTTACCATATCTTCGGAAACGAACTCAATAAGGGGAGCCTGCTCGTTGATGGCCTCTTCGGGCATACCTATATCGGCTAAAATTATCTCACCGCAGTAATCTCTTGCGGGGAACATAAACATACAGGGCTTATAAAATGCGAAGGTTACGGTCTTTTCGGCCTTAACGAAGTACCTTGCGCTTCCACCTCTGTCGCATCTGACACCCGAGGGAATATCGCAGGCAACTATTTTTTTACCTTCTATTGCGGTAAATATGGGTCTTATCTCGGGAGCAATGGGGCCTTCAAATCCCGTGCCAAAGATACAGTCAACTATAACGTCTGCCTCTTCTACGGCCTTGAGTACGGCATCAAAGTCCGCCGCCATATTTATTACGGCACCTTCGGGAAGAGCTTCTCTTTTCTTTTTGCAAAGCTCCGACTCCTCCCCCTCTATTACCTTAACGCAAAGAGCATCTCTGCCCTCGTTAAGCATCAAAGAGGCCATTGCGTAGCCGTCGCCGCCGTTGTTACCCTTTCCGCAAAGGATAAGGGCCTTGCCCTCGTATTCCTTTACCACGTTATACAGAGCCTTGGCCGCATTGTCCATAAGGGACTCCAAGGATACTCCGTATTTGGGAGCCGCGGCATCTGCGGCCCTTGCCATATCTAAGGTAAAAATATACTCTTTCATAGTCTGCTCCATTAACGGCTTTTGGACTGCACCCTATCGGTTGCAGCCCAATAAACACTGAATTATCTGTAGAAAGTCACGTTTTTCATGTACCGCTTCATATCGGCCACCATATCCTCGGTGGGCTCGAAAATTACCACGGTCTTTTTATATTCGCGGTGCTTAAGCACGGCGTAATATCTCTTTGCTCCCGTATTGGAGGAAAAGTCAAAGAGCTTATCAAAGGTTTCGTTTTTCAGACTCTGCCTTACCTCGGGAGTGTACTCGCCGAATCTCTCAAAGGTGTCGCACTTTGCGGTAAGGAGTCTGGTACGGTTGGTCTTTGAAAGTATCTTATCAAAGTCGATTTCGCCTGCGAAGTAGATATATTCGTACTCAATATCAAACTTCATAAATACCTTGTAGCCAACGTAAACGCAGCCCACGATTATGATAACACCAAGAAATCTGCCAAAGAACTGGGAGATTATTCCGTAAACAGGCAGAAGTATGCCAACAAGGAAGTAACCCGCAGATGCAACGGCCATGGTTGCAATAAATATCATAGCCTGAACAAGATAGTCGACCGGCTTTTTTCTGTACTTATACAGATGCTCAAAAAGATTATCCATTGTTCATTTTCCTTATTTCAGATAAGAGGCCACGAGAATGTGGAGAAGCTCGTCTCTGTCTATACGACGGATAAGGCTTCTTGCGTTTTTGTGGTTGGTTATATAGGTGGGATCCTCCGAAAGAATGTAGCCCACTATCTGATTAATGGGGTCGTATCCCCTTTCAGCCAAGGCCTCACAGACAATAGCAAGTATCTTGCGAAGTTCATTTTCTCTATCGTCCTTGATGGAGAAGGTTATGGTGTGGTTGCCGCCGTTCATTTCAGAATTCTCCTTTCGGTTAATAAACTGTTTTGGGAGTGATTTAGCTACGGAGTTTAATGCCTTCCTTTTCAAGTGCGGAAAGTATCTTTCCAACTACGGCTTCAACTTCGCCGTCGGAAAGGGTACCCTCTGCCTTTCTGAAGGTCAGGGTGTAGGCAAGGCTCTTGTTGCCTTCGCCTATCTGCGCGCCCGTGTATACGTCAAAGAGCTTAACGTCTTCAAGAATATCCCCTGCAGCAGCCTTTACGGTTGCGATTATGTCGGCGCTGTAAACCTCCTCGCCGCAAATAAGAGCAAGGTCACGTACGGATGCGGGATGCTTGGGAATGGGCTTGAATTTCTTTTCGGGCGCTCTGTTTTCGTAGAGGGCGGGAAGGCTGATCTCCATACAGAATACGGGTCTGTCAATGCCGTAAGCCTCTGCTACGAGGGGGTGGATCTGACCGAATACGCCGATTACCTGACCCTCAACTTCAAGGGCAGCGGCGCGGCCGGGATGATAGGAGGGGTTATCGGTGCAGGGCAGATAACGGGCTTCCTTGATGTTCATGTCGGCCATTATCTTCTCAACGATACCCTTGAGGGTGAAGAAGTCGCAATCCCCGCTCATATCATAGATACCTGCGGAAAGAATCTTTCTTTCTTCGGGAAGAACCTCTTCGGTCTTTATAAATACCTTGCCTATTTCGTAGATGTAGGCTTCGGGGTTTTTAAAGCTGTAGTTTCTGCCAAGAACCTCAAGAAGTGAAGGAAGGACTGTGGTTCTCATTACGGAGGTGTCCTCGCCGATGGGGTTCTTTATTTTAAGACAGTCGCGAAGGGGGCTGTCTGCGGGAATACGGAGTTTATCGTAAGCCTTGGGACTGATGAAGGTGTAGGTTACAGCCTCGCTGAGTCCACAGCTTCTCATGCAAACGTTGAGAGCGTTTTCAAACTTCTGCTCATCAGTATATCCGCCGCCACCGATGTCGGTCTTGAAGAGTACGGGCTTGATGTTATCGTAGCCGTAGAATCTTGCAATTTCCTCGGAAACGTCGTACTTATTGTTTATGTCGGAACGGAAGGAAGGAACGATAACCTGACCGTCCTCAACCTTGATACCAAGGAAGGAAAGAATGGAAACCATTTCTTCCTCGGGAATCTGGGTATTGAGGTAGGAATTTATCCAGCCGCTTTCAAGGGCTATCTTCTTGACTGACTTGTCGCTGTTGTCAATGTCTATTACGCCGTCGCAAATCTCACCTGCGCCAAGCTCAACGATAAGCTGACAAGCTCTGTTAAGAGCAGCCTCGGCAAGGGCGGGGTCAAGGCGCTTTTCAAATCTTGCAGAGGACTCGGTACGAAGACCTACCGCGTTGGAGGTCTTTCTTACGGAAGCGCCCTCGAAGTTTGCGCTTTCAAATACAACGGTGGTAGTGGTATCCTTGATTTCGGAATTAAGACCGCCCATAACGCCTGCAAG
>JAZSCR010000126.1:0-3334 GCA_045530715.1 Eubacteriales bacterium | reverse complement strand
CAGATAAGCTTAAGGGAATCCACGCCGACGAGGGTGTCGGAATTAAGCTTTACCTTATTCACGAGAGCCACGTCAGCGCCCTGCAGGCGGGGAGCTATCTCGTCGCGAGAGGTATTTTTATATACCGTCACTTCCCCGAATCTTGAAAGGGGCGAGAGGTCAAGGTCCTCTCCCAGAGTGGCGGCGTCAAGTACTACTATTTTCATCTTTATCAAACCTTCTTAATCAGTTATTGTTCTGAGCAAGAACGCAGTCAATGGCCAGAACTATGGCAAGGCCAAGCTTTTCGTCTTCGCCGTTATATACGTTAAGGGCGTAGCTGTCGCCCCAGGTGAAAAATTCCTTACTTACAGCCATAAGGGTGCGAGTGCCCTCGGTAACGCTGTAATCGTGGTCCCAGAAATCTCCCTCCACCTCAACGGTTCGCCCGTCCAGAAGGCTAACGGTGTATCTGGGATGGAAAAAGGTAAATTCCCTCTTGACCTCACCCACGAGGGTACCGTTAATATATATTTCAAAGGTGGGCATAAAGAAAGTAAGACGTTCCTTAATAAAGATAACTTCACGCTCCGAATTATCGTAAACGTGGAGCTTTCTGCCAATGGTGAAAACCTCACCCTCCACCCTGTATTTATCTACGCCGTCGGCATCCTTGACGGTGAATTTATCAGCCCAGCTGAATACTTTTTGTTTAATGTAAAGAGTCATATTTTTCTTGCCTCCAGATAAAATCTCTTATCCTCGGCGTGTCCCATGGAGAAGGTTTTACGGGGAAGGGCGCCGTCAAGGATAACGGTCTTGAAGAGAAGGTTCTTTTCGGGTCTGGGGAGAATAAATCCAACGGTGGTGCCGTCAAGCTTTTCCTTTACGGTGCTTTCGCCGTGGATATAGTCGATGCGGCCGCCCTTTTTAGCCACGTAGGCATCAAGAAACTCCTGCAAACAGCCTACGGAAAGGGAGTGTGTGGGATTTTTTATGCTTACAGATAGCATAACCTCCCCCCAAAGGAAGAAAAAGTCGCCTTCCTTGGGCAGCTCACCTACTGCGGGAGTTATTTCTGCACCCTCAAAGTGGTTTCTTAAGGCTTCGGCCATTTCTTCGGGCTTTATATCAAACACAAGTCTGTGTATGGGCTCAAATTCAAGGGACTCGTCGTGGAGATTTACTATTTCAACCAAAGCAAGGCCGTCGTTTGCTCTGCCCTCGGCCTTTGCGGTTTCGTAGCAGCTCTTTGCGGTAGCGAGAGAGTGGTTCCCGTCGCCCATAGCGTAGATAACGGGAGCCTTATCCTTCAGTCCGTAGAGGGAATCGAAGGTTTCCTTGCTGCCAAGAACGTCCAAAGCGGTCAAAATACCCTCTGCGGCTTGGGAATCGCCCTTTATCTGCCACCCCTTAATGCTGCCGCTGTTCTTCATAAGTGTAAAGTCATAAACCTTGTCACTGTCTGTTACCTTGTCAGCGAGGGGTTCGATAACGGTGTGGGCGCGGTCGTCAATGAGAACCATTATATGGGGAAGCTCAAGAGGCGCATCCTTACGTATTTTTACGCGGGGAGGGATTCTTGAAAGAACGGTACCCTCAGTGGCTCGGATGGGAGAGGTGGAATTCTTACTGTAATCGTACTCGTTAAGGTCTAAAACACCCACCAAGCCCTTGCGGATTTTTCCGTTAGCCAAGCGCCTTTCTACGTATACGAAGGAGTTTTCCAGAGTCTGGAAAATATCCTTTTCGCAATAGTCTGCCATGGCCTTGTTTATGGCGTTGATTCTATCTTCCGCATCCTCGTCCTCAAGGTAAACCTCGGGGAGAGTGATACGCAGAGTGGATGGAGCAGAGCCTACCGCCTTATCAACGGCCTCCCAGTATTCAGGCTCGGAGGTGTACTGGTCACAGGCCACCACGCTCCATGCTGTCATGTCAATCCCCTTGACAGGCAGGAGTATATCTGCAGGTTTAAATATCTTCTTCATAAAATAAATTCACCCTTTAAAATTCAATTTTCCCCAAAGCAAATGGCGTATCCGCCGTTGCGATAGACGGCGCCAAGCATATCAAGGAGCTCGTCGGTCTGTTTTTCTTCCTCTTCGGTGTATACGCTTCGTCCGTCAATGATGATTTTTATAAGCTCAAGTACCGTTTTGGGAGGAAGTATGGTTACCCCGTAGCGGGGGATCCCGTTGCTGGGATTTTTAAGGCTTTTGTCAAAGGTATCAAGGCCGTAGGTACGGGGAAGCCATGTTTCAAAAAGAGCTTCAGACACTCTTACGCATCCAAACTCTTCCTCAAGAGCATCCTCGTCAAAGAGGAGAGAATAATCCCTTCGGGGAAGTATATCCATAATTACGCCGAAGGGTACTCCCCCGACCTCTTCCTCGCAGGAAATGCGGGAGGTTGATTCTTCGTATTCAAAATAACTGTTATTATCCATAATTTTCCAACAACGGGGTGTCAAAAGACACCCCGTTTATCATTTTATGCCGTTATATTTTTTTTACGCCAAGGCTTACGCTTTCGCCGTTTATATCCCATTCCTTATAGGAATCGAATTCAGCGTCAAAGAAGATATCCTTTGCAAGAACGTCAGCCTTGATCTTGTCTGCGTTTCTTTCTGCAACGCCCTTGAGGTTTTCATTACCTGCAAGGTAGACGCAGATGTTATCCATAACCTCGAAGCCGGAGTCCTTACGCATGGTCTGAAGCTTGGAAACAAGCTCTCTTACAAAGCCTTCTTCGATAAGCTCGGGAGTGAGGTTGGTATCAAGAATTACGGTGATGCCCTTGTCTGCGGCGCCCTCGAAGCCCTCAAGCTGCTTGGACTCGATAAGAAGGTCGTCCTTGGTAAGAGCTTCGGAGTTACCCTCAACTTCAATAATAAGCTGACCCGTGGTTTCAAGCTCCTTCATAGCCTTGTTGCCGTCAAGATTTGCAAGGATCTCTCTTACGATACCGAGATTCTTACCGAATCTGCGGCCGAGAGTACGGAGCTGGGGCTTAAAGGAGAAGGAGATGAAGTTTTCAGCATCCTCAACGAACTTGACCTCTTTTGCGTTAAGCTCGTCGCTGATAACGTCGGTAAAGAATTCGGAGAGGGGCTCGGAGGTGGACTTAACGTAGATCTTTGCGATGGGCTGTCTGTTCTTAATAGCTGCGGCGTTACGGCAATTTCTACCGAGAACGACTATGTCAAGAACCTCTGCCATCTTCTCTTCAAGATCCTTATCGATAAAGGCGTCGTCTGCCACGGGGAAGGAAGAGAGGTGGATGCTTTCGGAAGCGTCCTTATCAACCTTCTTAACGATGTTCTGCCAGATAGTTTCGGTCATGAAAGGAATCA
>JAZSCR010000216.1:0-3786 GCA_045530715.1 Eubacteriales bacterium | reverse complement strand
GTGGTAGCCTCCGACGTAAGCAAATACGCCGGCGGATATGGAATGGTGAAATAATAAAATAACGAAACAGCGGTAGCCTTTTCGGCTACCGCTGATTTTTTATATCTTATCTCCAAAGGTCTGGGAAAGATCGCTGATTGGCAGAACAAGGGGTGGCATAAGGGCGCTTGCAGTCATATTGGTGACCATGGTACGAAGGTATGGAAAAAGTATTCTCAGCCCTTCGCCCTTTATGTACTCTTCCCTCTCCTCTTCGGGGAAAAGGGTAAGGTTAAATATTCCCGTGATGCTGATATAGAGGTCAAGGGGTGTTTTTCTTTCCTCGGTACTTGCAATTTCCACGTTAAGCTCAAGAAAATATCTGTTCCCCTTAAGTCTGCCTATTTTTCGGGTAAACTTGGGGGAAAGGGCGAACTTTCCCAAGGGCATATTGTTATTTTTTATTCGTACCTCGTTGGTAACTATCTGCATAGGTGCTATCTTTTTCATCATTATTCTCCCTGTATTTTCTCGTTGATCTTCGAGGGAATAGGTAGAGCATCTACCCGAACCGCCTCCACGGTGGGTTCCATAACACGGTTAACTATAAACTTCAAAAATCCCATGTCCGCCTTTGCGATAACGTTGCTCAAAAGAGGAACGTTGTCAAGGGTTTCAAGATATTTTTCTGCAAACTGCACAAGATAAGCCTCTCCTGGCTGTTCCTTTATCTCTACGTTGACCTTCTTATACTCAGATGAAGCCAAAAATCTCATCTTTATTTTTCTTGAGAAGGGAGTTTCAACAAAGGCAACCTTTACGGTGAGAACGTAATTATCCTCCTCGTCGGTGGCAAATCTTCCCAAAACGCTTACTCTGAAAGGCTCTCCGTCGAAAAGAATGTCGCAAATCTCCGCCTTTTCAAACCCCACGGGAACAGAGTATTCGGAATCCCCCTCGGTGAAGGTCATCAATAGCCCATCGCCGTTATAGGAAAAGGCTATACGGGAAATACCCTTGGTAAAGTTATTCTGGGTTACCTGTAAGGTTGCGGGCATAAACCCAACGGAAGGGCAGGGTTCCTTTGGTGCCAAAACCGTTCCGTTCAAAAAGCTCTTTGCCTGAGAAAAAGCGTCTTTCTTGTAGAAGAAGCTTAAAAGTCTGCGCTCACGCCTTTGGGTTCTGGTAAAAGAGCAATCCTTTTCGGTCTTTCTGAGGACGGAAAGAGCCACCTTGTTTTCGGGCAAAGCGTCTTCAAATCTTCCGCCGAAAAGATCCTCGGCTATCCTATAATAGGGGCTTGACTGGAACACCTCGTCGTTACCCGCATTGGTAACTATAACTATACCGTTGTCCCAAAATCCCAAAACGTTCTGGCCGAACATCCCGTTAAAAAGATAGGTATTACTCTTTCTTCCTATCCAAATATGATATCCGTAATTATAATCTCCGCAAATATCGGGGGTAATAGAGTGGAGAGAGGTCATATCTTCGATCCAAGACTCTGAAATAAGTCTTTGGCCTTGCCATAGGCCCTTGTTCATCACAAGCTGGCCTATCTTAGCCATATCTTCAGGATGAATATAAAGCCCCCAGCCACCCTTTTCAATACCCATAGGACAGGTTTCCCAATAAAAATTCTCTATTCCCATAGGGGCGAAGAGGTTTTTATTCAAAAATTCCGTCAAGCTCGTATTAGCCACGATTACAACTATAGAGGATAACAAATAGCTGTTAAGACTGTTATAATTAAAGGTTTCCCCTATTTTTCCGTTTACCACGGAATTAAGGAATCCTTTCTGCCAATCCTTTTCCACAAGGCTTCCCGCCTCGTTAAAAACAAGCCCCGACCTCATGGAAAGAAGGTCTTCCACCGTAAGGTCTTTAAGTGTTATTTTAGAAAGAGGGGCCAGCTTTTCGGGGAAAAACTTGCTTACTTTATCGGAAAGGGATATAAGACCTCTGTCAACAAGCAGTCCTATTGCGAGAGCCGTCACGGTTTTTGCGGCAGAATAGGTCATCTTCCATACGGCAGGGTCTTGAATACCGAAGGAGGCCTGGGATATTATCTTTCCGTTACGAAGGATAATAATATTATGCATATCGAGGCATTCGTCGTCACGAAGCTTTTCCAAGAACCGCGCCACCAGCTCCGAAGGGACTCCCTGAGATTCGGGAGATACTCTTTCAAAAGGCTGCTTTACTGCAGAAGTATCGGCCACGGGCTTGTTGAGTTTATACTCTATCATAGGCTGGGTGCTTTTTCTGGGGTCAAATATCCGAGCCACCATATCTATGGTCCTGTTAAAAACAGAAATGTTCATATATCTCCCTCCTTTATAATTTGAGTATAACAAAAAGTATAGTCATTTTTTTGTCTTTTTACCCATAAAAATAAATATCCGAAATATTTTTTTCTTTCCTTCGAATAATAAGGGAACAGAGTGCTTAAGTCTTGACATTTACAGATAAAAATGATATACTGTATTGTGAATTATTATTTAATAACGTACGGAGGTATAAACATGGAACCCAAGAAGCTCTACAGAAGCAAAACTAACCGTATGATCTGCGGTGTTTGCGGCGGAATTGCCGAATACTTCAACGTTGATGCAAACCTCGTTCGTCTTATTGCCGTTGTGCTCGGACTTTCCGGAACGGGAATTCTGGCCTATATTATTGCCGCGGTAATTCTTCCCGAACAGGAATAAAATACGCCTCCCATACAATGGAGAACTGATATGTATTATTATATAAGCGGAAAATTGGCTCACTGTACAGCCGACACGGCGGTTATTGACTGCGGAGGTGTGGGATACGGTATAGCCATATCCATGAATACCTATAAACAAATACGGGATAAAGAGAGCTGTAAGCTCTTCACCTACCTTAACGTTAAAGAAGACGCTCTTGACCTTTTCGGTTTTGCCGACGAGCAGGAAAAGCAGTTCTTTACCCTTCTTCTCTCTGTAAGCGGCGTTGGCCCCAAGGTGGCTATGGCACTTCTTTCGGAAATGACTCCCGAGGAGCTTGCCGCAGCCGTAATCTCAACCGACACGAGAAGAATACAGAAGACCTCGGGCGTAGGAGCA
The DNA here is from genome assembly GCA_045530715.1 of Eubacteriales bacterium. Lineage (GTDB taxonomy): Bacteria > Bacillota > Clostridia > Oscillospirales > UBA644 > JAZQLP01. The sequence goes on along the minus strand of JAZSCR010000216.1, from coordinate 715 downwards.
AAAATGGCACAGAGAATATGCCTTGAGCTTAAGGACAAGATATCCAAGCTCTCGGTAGCGGCCTCTGACATCCCCTTCTCTGCAGAAGAGGACTCCTCTGCAGAACTTACCGACGAGGCAGTATCGGTGCTCGTAGCCCTGGGCTATACCAAGGCTGACGCCTCTGCAGCCGTAAAGAAATGCTCCGCAGACAATACCAACGATTTGGTTCGTCAGGCTCTCCGCCTGCTTTCCCGCAACCTGAAAGGAATGTAATATACCCCACACCAAAAGAAAGGACCACGAAACATGGAAGGCGATTTTGACGAAAGACTGCTTTCGGCACGCACGCTGAAAACAGACGATGAAAACGAGCTGTCCCTCCGTCCTCACAGGCTTGAAGAATACATAGGACAGGATAAATCAAAAGAAAACCTCAAGGTCTTTATTCAAGCGGCCAAAATGAGAGGCGACGCTCTTGACCACGTGCTTCTCTACGGCCCTCCCGGACTGGGAAAGACCACCCTGGCCAATATAATTGCGGCGGAAATGGGAGTTTCCATACGTATTACCAGCGGCCCTGCCCTTGAAAGAACCGGCGACATCGTGGCTCTCCTCACCAATCTCCAGGACGGCGACATACTCTTTATTGACGAGATCCACCGTCTTTCCAGAACAGTCGAAGAGGTTCTCTACCCCGCCATGGAGGACTTCGAGTTTGACATTATCCTGGGAA
>JAZSCR010000072.1:0-2051 GCA_045530715.1 Eubacteriales bacterium | reverse complement strand
ATGGTAGGCGGCAAAAACGCCGACGGCAGCGACGCATCAAACGACCTTTCCGTCCTTATGCTTAAAGCCTCCCGTAAGGTAAGAAAAACTGAACCCCACATAAACGTAAGATACCATAAAAACATACGTCCCGACCTTATGGAAGAAGCTTATAGGGTTCAGCTTATGGGACATGGCCAGGCGGCGGTATATAACGACGACGTGATAATACCAAATCTCCTCGCTCACGGTATATCCGAGGAGTGCGCTTATAACTATACAAACGACGGTTGCACCGAAATAACCTTTGACGGAATGAGTGACATCCACTTCAATCATCTTGACGTTGTTTCCACCTTTGAGCTTGCCCTGAATAACGGCAAGAAGACTCCTAAAAATAAAAAGCCCGTTCCTTACGTTTCAAAAGATCATAAAGCGAAAGAGTATATGGCGTCAGTAAAAGAGGACTACAAAAGCGGAGAAACAGACAGCCTCAATGACTTCGAAGAATTCTTCGAGATATTTATGGACCAGTACGGCTATCAAATAACCGACAAATGCATGAGTCTGCACAGACAGTGTATGCGCAGAGGTGCAAGTGAGCCCCCCTATACTCTCCAAGGCACATTTGAAAACGTTCTTAACACGGGAAAGCCTATGATGAAGGGCGGAATGAATACCACCTGCTATATGCTCTTCTTGGGCTCCATCCCTACCGCCGCCGACTGCCTTGCGGCAATAAAAGAAAACGTATTTGATAAAAAAAGATATACAATCCCCCAAATTAAAGAGGCTCTGGCCGCTAATTTTGAAGGATATGAGGTAATGAGAGCTCACCTCCTCGCATCCCCGAAATTCGGAAACGACGACGATTACGTTGACCTTATCTCCGCAAGAATAGTTGACAGAGCCATAGATATTATGGATAAGCTATCTAGTGAATACGGTATGTATTTCGCCCCCGCACTGGTAGGTTGGAGATTTATTCAGGAAGCTCACGATGTAGGGGCAACCCCCGACGGAAGAAAGTATACCGACCCCATAGCAGAGCATTACTGCCCTACCCCGGGAAGAGCGATAAACGGCCCCACGGCAATAATAAACTCCGTAACGAAAGCCCCTCTGTACAGAGCAGGAGGAGTCGCGGCAACCCACATATCCCTCCCCATGTCTTTAACGGAAAACGAAGAAAGCGGTCTTGCACTCCTTCGGGCTATTCACATCGCTGCCTTTGAAAGAGGTATAGTGATGTTGGCAACAGCATTCTACAACGCTGAACTACTTAGAAAAGCCCAGTGTAATCCCGAACGCTATCCTGACCTTATAGTAAGGGTATGGGGCTTTTCAGCCAGATTTATTGACCTCTGCAAGGAAATGCAGGATCACGTAATAAGCAGGGTATCTCAATGACAGGTATAATTTTTGATATTCAAAGGTTTTCGGTGCACGACGGCCCGGGAATACGCACCACCATATTTTTAAAAGGTTGCTCCCTTAACTGTTTGTGGTGTCATAATCCCGAAGGGTTGACGAAAAACAAGCAGTTGAGCTTTACATCTAAAGCTTGTATAGGATGCGGTGAATGTGTAAAAACCTGCAAAAATCACGTATTCGATTCGAAAAACAGTCACCTCATGGATAGAGAGAACTGCACTGTCTGTGGCAAATGCGCAGAAATTTGCCCCTCAAAGGCTCTTAAAATATGCGGCAAAGAAATCTCCCCCGCAGAGATTGCAGAGGAGGTATTGAAGGATATTGCCTTTTATACCAATGGAGGAGGCGTTACATTTTCGGGTGGTGAAGCCCTCCTTCAGGCAGACTTTGTATCCGAAACGGCAAAGATCATAAAAGAAAAAGCCCCCGAAATATCGGTGGCCGTAGATACCTGCGGAAACGTTCCCTGGGAGGCTTTCAAAAAGGTTCTCCCATATTGTGACCTATTCCTTTACGATATAAAGACAGCGGGCGGAGATCTCCACAAAAAAGGCACGGGCAAAGGAAACGAACTAATACTTGATAATCTGAAAAAACTTGATTTTACAGGAAAAGACATACAAGTCGGAGGCCAAGCG
>JAZSCR010000069.1:0-21100 GCA_045530715.1 Eubacteriales bacterium | reverse complement strand
GTTTCGTTAAGAACGTAGCAGATAACGTCCTGAGCGGACTTTCTGGTATTTGCATCGGTATTGGACTCAAAAAGTCTGGGCTTAACAAGCTCAATATACCAGTCGCAAAGGTCGTCCCAAATGAAGTTGTAGATCTTCTGTGCAGCAACGCCAAGTTCACACTTGTCAAGGTCGTCGCAAACGCTTGCAACGGTATCGTTAAGACGGGTAAGTATCCACTTATCCTCTGCTTCAAGAGCGGCGGGAACCTTACCGCTGTACTCGTATTCCTCATCGGGAATATATGTCATAGCAAATCTTGCCGCGTTCCAAAGCTTATTGCAGAAGTTTCTGTAAGCGAGGATATCGTCCTCGGCAAACTTCATATCGTTTCCGGGAGAGTTGCCCATAATCAAGGTGTAGCGAAGGGCATCTGCGCCGAATTTATCAATCATTTCAAGAGGATCTATACCGTTACCGAGAGACTTGGAGAACTTTCTGCCAAGACTGTCACGGATAAGGCCGTGAATAAATACGGTATCAAAGGGAGCCTTACCGGTGTGCTCAAGACCGGAGAAGATCATTCTTGCAACCCAGAAAGGTATAATATCGTAACCGGTTACGAGAACGTTAGTGGGATAGAAGTACTTGAAGTCCTCGGTCTCTTCGGGCCAACCAAGAGTAGAGAAGGGCCAAAGAGCAGAAGAGAACCAGGTATCAAGAACGTCGTCATCCTGACGCATGGGAGCACCACAAGTAGGACATACGGTGAGTTCGGTCTTAGAAACCTCCATCTTACCGCATTTATCGCAGTAGTATGCAGGAATTCTGTGACCCCACCAGAGCTGACGGGAAATACACCAGTCGTGGATATTTTCCATCCAATGGAGGTAGTTTACGCTAAATCTGTCGGGAATAAACTTAATAGTTCCGTCCTTAACAACTTCCATAGCGGGGCCTGCGAGAGGCTTCATCTTTACAAACCACTGCTTAGAGGTCATGGGTTCAACAGTAGTCTTACATCTGTAGCAGGTACCAACGTTGTGGCTATGGTCTTCAATCTTAACAAGAAGGCCAAGGTCTTTAAGGTCGTCAACTATCTGCTTTCTTGCTTCGTATCTGTCAAGCCCCTGATACTTGCCGCCAAGCTCATTGATGGAAGCATCGCCGTTCATAACGCATATCTGTTCAAGGTTATGACGGAGACCAACTTCAAAGTCGTTGGGGTCGTGTGCGGGAGTGATTTTTACGCAACCGGTACCGAATTCTTTATCAACGTATTCGTCGGCAATAACGGGAATTTCTCTACCAACAAGGGGAAGAATGAGGGTCTTACCAACAAGGTCTTTATATCTTTCATCTTCGGGATTTACAGCAACAGCGGTATCTCCGAGAAGGGTTTCGGGTCTGGTAGTAGCTATGATAACGTACTGGTCGGAATCCTTTACGGGATACTTAATGTGCCAGAAGTTACCCTCGTGCTCTGCGTGTTCAACCTCTGCGTCTGACAAAGCGGTGGCGCAATGAGGACACCAGTTGATAATACGGTTACCTCTGTAAATAAGACCCTTGTTATAAAGGTTTACGAATACCTCTTTTACAGCATCGGAACAGCCTTCGTCCATGGTAAAACGAAGTCTTGACCAGTCACAGGAAGATCCAATCTTCTGTAGCTGCTTAAGTATAGTACTGCCGTACTTTTCCTTCCAAGCCCAAACCAGCTTCAGGAACTCTTCTCTGCCAAGGTCGTGACGGGTAAGGCCCTTCTCATTGCGGAGAGCCTCCTCAACCTTTATCTGGGTAGCTATACCTGCGTGGTCGGTACCGGGAAGCCACAGTGCGGAATAGCCTGCCATTCTCTTATAACGGATAAGGATATCCTGAAGAGTTTCGTCAAATGCATGGCCCATGTGAAGCTGGCCGGTAACGTTTGGCGGGGGGATTACTATAGTAAAGGGTTTCTTTGCGGGGTCGCGCTCTGCCTTGAAATAATCATGCTCAAGCCAGAACTGATAAATTCTGTCCTCAACCTGTTTAGGGTCGTAGGTTTTTGCCATTTCTTTTCTCATTATATATTGCTCCGTTCAAGGTTATTTGTTAAATCCAAGAAGTTCCCTCGCCGTATCTTTTACAGTCTGGGATGTGTTTTCGCCGCCGATGATTCTTGCAACCTCTTCTACCCTGCCCTCAGGATCAAGAAGGCGGACGTCGGTAAAGGTTTTATCACCGTCGGTATTCTTTTCTATAAGGAAGTGATTGTGTGCAAGAGCTGCAAGCTGAGGAAGGTGAGTAACGGCAATAACCTGCCTGTTCTCGGCCATTTCCTTAAGCTTTTCGGCTATTTTACCAGCCGCGCGACCACTTACACCGGTATCTATTTCATCAAATATCAACGTTCCCACACTATCAGTGGAAGCAAGGATATTTTTAATGGATAGCATTATTCGTGATAGTTCACCGCCAGAGGCAATTCTGGACAAGGGTCTCATGGGGTCGCCCTTATTTGCGGAAATAAGGAACTCTACCCTATCGACGCCGTTTTCGGAAGGTTCAGAATAGGTAATATCACAGGAGAATGCCGCATTTTTCATTTCCAGGAATGCAAGCTGGCTGTTAACGCCGTCTTCAATGACTCTTGCGGCTTTTTCTCTGGTAGCGCTCAGTTTGAGAGCCTTTTCCTTGAGAACCTTCTTTGCGGCTTCCAGATTTCTGTTATATTCAGAAATTCGTTCCTCGGAAAACTCAATCTCTTCAAGCTGGGCTCTTGCCTTTTCTGCAAAAGCAAGTATTTCCGCAATGGAGGAACCGTATTTACGCTTGAGCCTATGTATAAGGTCAAGACGCTCTTCCACCTCGTCAATGGAATATCCTGAACCCTCGGAAAGATTATCGTATTTATATTGCCGAATCTCGGCCTCTATATCGTCCGCTATCCTTATGAGTTCGGAAATCCTATCGGAAATCGAGGCAAGACTCTCGTCGTACCGCTCGGCGGAGGATATCCCGTATCTGACGTCTTCAAGCAAGGCAGACACACCGCCCCGTTCATCTCCGTCAAAAGCATCCAGAGCTTGTTCCACCCCCGACACAAGCTTTTCTCTGTTTAAAAGCAAGGATCTCACTCGGTTAAGGTAGGCTTCCTCGTCCTCTCCGTCTTCAAATTCAAGTGAAAGGCGGGCATTTTCTATTTCATTTACTTGATATGTAAGCATATCAAGTTTATACTGCTTCTCAGTATCGTCCATTTCGGTGGAGGACAAAAGCTTTTTAATTCGCTTTACTTCACCGTATGCTGCCCTGTATTCTTCCAACTCTTTTCCGTTATCGGCAAAAGCGTCAACGTATTTAATATGGTAAGAATCGTCAAGCAGATTGTTATTTTCATGCTGACCGTGGAAATTAATGAGTCGCCGCCCAATCTCTTTAAGAACCGTAAGGGTTACGGGGATACCGTTCACTCGAGAAGAAGAACGCCCGTCAGCGCTTATATTACGCTGAATTATAACCACGCCGTCCTCAGTTTCTATTCCGTATTCGGCTAAGCATTCAAGAGAATCGCCGTCAAGATCCTCAAATTCGGCGCAGACCAGAGCCTTTGATTCTCCTCTTCGGATAATATCTTTAGACGTTCTGTTGCCGAGCAAAAGATTTATTGAGTCAATAAGTATACTTTTACCCGAGCCCGTTTCACCCGTAAGAACGGTAAAGCCTTTATCAAAGGATATATCTACCTTCTCAATGACGGCTATATTTTCAATATGGAGCCGTGTTAACATTGACGTTTTCCTCCGTCTAATTATCACTAACGGCCTCGGAGAGACGGTCTACAAGAGCAGATGCTCCGTAGTTATCTTCCGTAGCAATGAATATGGTATCGTCACCTGCGATAGTGCCTATGATTTCGTCGTGGGAATAGGAATCAATAGCCGCACCAACAGCCTGCGCTGAGCCGGGATAGCATTTAACCACCACAAGATTCTGAGCGCTCCGCAGCGAAATCACGTTCTCGCGAATCATGTTCATTGCTCTGCTTTTTGCGGGAGAGTCAACCTCTCTGGAGATCTCGGATCTTTGCTCATAGCGATATTTATTGGTTTCTTTATTAAGAACCTTTATGAGGTGAAGTTGCTTTATATCTCTGGATATTGTAGCCTGGGTGGCGTTTATCCCCTTCATCTGCAACTTAATGGCAAGATCGGTCTGGGTCTCGATATCTGATTCCTTTATTACTGTAAGTATGGCCGTTTGCCGCTTATTTTTATGTTTCACGGGTTTATCCTCTCTTTTGCATATGGGTATTTAAGGATTGATTACTTTATTTTCTCGGAAAGGACGTTAAAAAACGTTCTGTCCTTAATACGTATAAGTTTAGAGGTTTTTTCCGAAACCTTTATTTTAACCACATCACCGTCAAGTATCTTAAATATCTCATCACCGTCGGAGGTGAGATATGCGTTATTCCCCGAAGATACCTGGGCAGTTATTACCTCGTCGCCCTTCAATATAATACTTCTTGACATCTGAAGGGAGTAGGGACAAATGGGTGTAATGATAAGGCAGTTGATATCGGGCTGAACTATAGGTCCACCAGCTGCAAGGGAATATGCCGTTGAACCTGTGGGAGTCGAAACAACGGCGCCGTCAGCGGTAAGATCGCAAAGCTTTCCGCTTTGAGTGGAAAATCTGATATTTACCATTCCCGAACGCTGACCGTGAGATATGACCACGTCGTTGAGTGCGTGAGAAGAAAACATCTTCTCGCCATTTCTGAACACCTGGCAGTAAAGCATAACTCGGTCTTCAACACTGTATTCTCCTGCAACGACCTTGCTTAACAGCTCTATTTCGGAAGGCTCCATTTCGGTCAGATAACCAACGTGGCCCATATTTATACCGATAATGGGCTTGTCCTCGCGGGCCGCAATGAGTGCAGCATGGAGTATGGTTCCGTCGCCACCAACAGTAAGAACGACGTCGGATTCCGCAACTGCTTGTACCACTGTCTCTTTATGTATAACACCCGAAAGTTCTTTTTCGGCAGACACAGACTCGACTCCCAAAGAACGGAGTAATTCCACCGCTTTTTTTGAAGTGACCAGTCCTACGTCCCTTTCGGGGTTTGGAAGAATCGCTATTTTCATTTAAGCGCCCTCCTTTTAAAGGATTTTAAGCATTATTTTTTAAGCGAATTATGGGCTACTTTTACAAGTTCCTTTATTTCTTTGCGGGTAAACTTACCCATTCCTTGGCCGAATGTCAAATAGAGCAGGAACTCTATATTGCCGTCGCCGCCTTTCACGGGTGAAAAATCAAGTCCCTGTACGCAAAACCCGTTACTCTCCGCAAAGGAAATCACCGACAGTATTACGTCTACGTGAACGTCGGGGGAAGATACTATTCCCTTCTTGGTTTTTCCCGCTTCAAACTGCGGCTTTAAAAGGGCTATGATCTGGGAATCTTGACACAAAAGAGTCTTAAGAAAGGGCAATATCTTGGTAAGAGAAATAAAGGAAACGTCTATTACGGCTATGTTGGGAACGCCATAAATAAAGGAGTCTGAGCCGAGGCTTCTAACGTCGGTCTTTTCCATATTGACCACTCTCGGGTCATTGATAAGGCTCTGGTCAAGCTGACCGCTACCCACATCCACTGCATATACGTTTTTTGCGCCGTTACGCAAAAGGCAATCGGTAAATCCTCCCGTAGAAGCGCCGATATCAATGGCCGTTCTGTCTTTTGGGTCAATCTCGAAAACAGACAGGGCCTTCTCAAGTTTTTTTCCGCCCCTGCCAACGTATCCAAGGTCACCCGTAAGAAGAATATCATCTTCTGCAGATACTTCAACGGAAGGTTTGGTTGCAGTTTTTCCGTTAACGGAAACAAATCCCTCTGATATAAGGGCTTTTGCTTTTTCCCTACTCTTGATCAAGCCTCGCAGAACCATTTCAACGTCAAGACGCCTTTTTTCGGTGGCGTTAATATCAGAAAAGGTCATTATAAAGCACCAATTATGGAAGGGATGATTACATAATAGCATATTGCTATAAATATGCCCAAAATACAGCCTACGGTAACTTCAATCTTCGTATGACCGATAAACTCTTTGAGGTCTTTATCAAAAAGCTTTTCATCCTCATAGGCCCGATTAAATGCGTTAAGAATTTTTGCCTGTTCCCCGACGGCATATCTTACGCCGGAAGCGTCGTAAACGACTATAAATGCAAGAACTGCGGCAATAGCAAACTCAGTGGAAGCAAAGCCTTCTGTGAAAAGCACGGCAGTTACCAATGCGGCAACGAATGCTCCGTGGGAAGAAGGCATACCTCCCGCGCCGAAAAACCTATTCCACAATATCTTTTTTTCTTTTATTGAAGCAATAAGCCCCTTGAGAAACTGCGCCACAAACCAGCCTATAAAAGCCGTATTGAGAACGCTGTTTGAAAAAATAAATTTAATAAATTCCATAGGAGTATCTCCTGATTACATATCCCTGTCGCAAAGACGTTTAGTAAGGTAGATAAGAAAATCGCTGTCGGGTATAAATGAAAGCTCATCAATTGCCTCTGCGGTATATCGAGCAACCAATTCCTGAGCCTTTTCAACCCCGTAAATATCCACAAAGGTGGTTTTGCCGCAGTCTTTATCTTTACCCGGGGTTTTTCCCAATACTTCGGGGGATGAAGTAACGTCAAGAATATCGTCCTTAATCTGAAATGCAAGTCCCAAAGCCTGAGCAAATTTTGCGGCGTGCTGCTTTATATCATCCGAAGCATCGGCAGCAACGCATCCGAGGAGTGCAGCAGCGCGTATCATCGCTCCGGTCTTCAAGGAGTGTATCTTTAAAAGTTCTTCTTCCGTCAGCCCTTTTCCATCCTTGTTTCCAAGATCAAGGGCTTGCCCGGGAACTATCCCTTCAAGCCCAGAGGCTCTGGCAAGTATGTCCATAGCTTCAACGGCCTGCTTATGGCTTAATATACCCTTACGGGTTGCATCCGTTACGGCCGTATAGGCACGGGCGTTAAGTCCAAGACCTGCAAGAAGAGTTATATCCTCACCGTAAACCTTATGATTTGCGGGCTTTCCCCTTCTCATATCGTCATTATCCATACAGGGAAGGTCATCGTATATGAGGGAGCTTGTGTGCATCATTTCAAGAGCACAGGCAAGAGGAAGAGCTTTTTCCATATCCCCTTCCAAAGCACCGCAAGTGGCAAGTACTATGGCAGGTCTGATTCTCTTTCCACCTACGGCAAAGGCGTAACTCATGGCCTTTTCCAGTTCTCCGCCTTCAGAGGGGAAATATTTATCAAGTTCTTCGTTTATAATTTTAACGTATGACGCAAGGATTCTGTCACCAAGGTCCATTCTATTTACCCTCTGTTATCTTTAATATTTTTTGTTCTACGGTATTGAGCTTTTCGTTACAAAAAGCTATCAACCCAACCGACTCTTCAAAAAGCTTCAGCGACTCGTCTACGGTAGCCTCGCCTTTATCAAGAATATCGGCAATTTCTTCTATTCTCTTGATAGCCACCTCGTAAGTAAGGGTGGATTCAGGAGTTAAGTTGTTGCTCTGCGATTTTTTCGGCATTACAGTAGATCCTTCCGTCTTTAAGTGTAAGCTCAAGTTTATCCCCCACGGTCACATCATTTACAGAAGTAACAGGGGCATTTTCAGAGGTGACCGCAGCGTATCCGCGGCCTAATGTATTCAACGGTGACAATGCGGACAACTTTGCCGCATATTCGGAAATCAAGGCCTTTTGCGTTAACACAGTTTTGCGGTATGAAGAAAGGGTTTTTGAATAAAGGCCGTCTATATAGGCTTTTTTGCCGTTAATAAATGAAGATGAGTCACATTTTTCGGAGGAGAGGTCAAGCTCAAGCCTTTTCGCCTTTAACATCATACCCATAGTCTGCTTGATATGATTGGAGTAATAATCAAGCTCAGAGCGAAGAGAAAGGTTATCGGGACTAACTCTTTCCGCCGCTGCCGACGGTGTGGGTGCACGCATATCTGCGGTATAATCAAGAATTGTATAATCTATTTCGTGTCCTACGGCGCTAACGATGGGGATTTCCGAAAGGTAAGCCGCAGTAGCTAATCCCTCGTCATTAAAAGCTGATAAATCTTCGGAGCTTCCGCCGCCGCGGGTAATTATAATAACATCAACGTTTTTTGCGTCGTTAAAATACTTTATACCCTTTATCACCGATTGGGCGGCCTTATCACCTTGAACCAGACAAGGATAAAGAAAAACTTCACCCTGAGGATATCTCCTTTGAAGGACAGATAAGACGTCTTTGACGGCGGCTCCCGTCTCGGAAGTAATCAAACCTATTCTTTCGGGAAAAGCAGGCAAGGGACGTTTTCGACTTTCGTCAAAATATCCAAGTCCTTCAAGTTTACTCTTAAGCTTTGCCAATTTGAGAAGCTCTTCACCCTCACCCACGGGCATCATGCTGTCAATATAAAGCTGATACTGACCGTCACGCTCGTAAAGAGATACCGTACCGAACACGATGACGGACATTCCGTTATTGGGTTCAAACAAAAGAGTCTGGGCACTGTCGCGAAACATAACCGCCTTAATGGAAGCCTCGCTATCCTTAAGAGTCATATAGATATGACCCGAGCGATGCCTTATGCAGTTGCTTATTTCACCCATAACAAGAAGGTTTTTCAGGTGATCGTCACTCTGAAAAAGCATTCTTACGTATCTGTTAAGTTGACTTACCTTAAGAGGTGATAATTTTTCCATAGTACACCGACAGTTTAAAGCTTGTCCCCGTAGGATAATGATGCAAGATAGGCAATTCCCATAGCATTATCCCTTGATAAATCGGGAGAAGCGAAGAGTATGTTTTCAATATCGGAAAGCTGACGTCTGAGCACAGAACTTGAAGAAACTCCACCCACCATAACAACGGGGAGCTTTTCTCCCTTCTCTGAAAATCCGTACTCTATCATAGCCCTTACGGCACGAGAGACAGTTTCCAACACAAAAGCGGCAACGTTTTCCTCTGCCTCACCCTTGTTCAAAAGCTCAATCGCTTTATTTTCAACGCCGGAAAGATTTATTTTTCCGTCAGCAACTTTGATTTTATATTTTACAGGTGATTTGCCCGATTCGGCAAGCTCGGACATCTTCTTTCCTGCCGGGAACCCGTATCCGAGTGCCACACCTATTCTGTCTATAAGCTGACCCGCAGTTACGTCGTTAGTAACGCAAATGGGAGTAATGCACTCAAGGGTGTCTACGAAAAGAAGCTCCATAGTTCCACCCGAAAGATGAAAGGCATAAAACCGTCCGTTAATCAGATCTTCCCTGTTTACCGAAAGAAGTGCGGCAGCCACGTGTCCCTGCTGGTGAGAAAACTCAAAGACGGGCACGTCAAGGGTTTCTCCCAAAACCCGGGCAAATGACACGCCCGAAAGAAAGCAGGGCATGTATGATCCGTCAACGCTCCTGGGGCGGGTAGAAACACCGATAGCCAAAGGAGATGAAAAATCACCCAGAGAGGCATATACCTCGGGAAAGGCCTTTACGTGATGAAATACAGCATCACTCTGGCGTAAACCCTTTTCCCCTTGTGCAACGGGCAACAATCTTACCTCGTTCCTCAAATCCCCGTTACGGGAAAATAGGGCTACCGAGGTAGAATAATTACTCGTGTCTATTCCAAGAAAATTACTCATTTGATTCAGCTGTTGCGGGAGCTTTTGGAGGGAATTTATCGGGATTTGCTCTGCAAATACCACCCAAAATTCCGTTGACAAAGGCGCCGGTATCGGCATCTCCGTACTTTTTGGCAAGGCCTACAGCCTGACTTATTGCAATACCGGGAGTCATATTCTCCTCATAAAGCATTTCATACAGTGCAAGTCTTATGCAGGAAACTGCCACTCTTGAGATACGACTCTTGTTCCAGTTCTTGCTGGCCTTTTCGATGTAAGAGTCAAGCTCCTTAACCTTTTCAAGAATACCCGAATATACTCGCTCAACGTACTTGTTTGCGTGAATATCAAGGTTCTCTTTAGAAAGGTCAAGGGTATTTTCAACGTCCGACTCGCTGTTATAGGATGCCTGGAAAAGCAGAAGAAAAACGTTTTCTCTTGCCTCGGTCCTTGTAAGACTTTTTTTCATTACAGATTCTCCACTCCAACTACGGTTACGTTAACGCGGCAAACGTTAAGTCCGGTCATGGTCTGAACGTTATCCATTATGTTTGCCTGAACATTTGCGGCTACTTCCTGAATCTTAGCGCCGTAAGCCATAACTACCGACACGTCCATAACAAGACCGTCCTCGGTAGAAACGTAAGAAACGCCCTTGGGAAGCTTCATTCCCTTAATGATTCTTTTGGGGTCAACCGTCTTTTTAACGGCTATTCTGCATACGCCTTCGGTTTCAAGAGCTGCAGTGTAGGCAATCTTGTTAATTACTTCTTCAGAAACCTTGATAAAGCCTGTTCCGTTCTGTTCCATATTCTGTATCCTCCACTTAGGTTTAAGTTAATTTTCGTTATACTTTTGTGTTCTTAAAACGCCGAAAAGCAAGCTCACGAAAAGCGGAGCTTGACAATCGGTTGTATTCTGCTTATTATACCACATTTTTTGCGTTTTGCCAATACCAAAAATGAATAATTAATAAAATATTCATTATTATAGGTTGTTTTATTCAAAATCTGCCCCTGTTTTGCCCTCTTCGGCGGCCGATTCTCCCGCATTGTACTCGATGACCGTCACGTTGGCAGGAGAATAGCCCGTTTGGGAAACGGCAATATCGGTTATCTGCGCCGCCTGAGCCGAAGTTAATGAGGACTCCGACACCACTATACTCACCGTATCTCTGCTTACAAAAGCGATGCACTCACCGAAGCCTTTCGCCCTTATCAGACTTTCAATGGCGGTTTCGCAGGTTTCGGAAAAGGCGTAATGCTCAATCTCCGCATAAGCCAAAGATTTATTTTCACCGGTAGCACCCGGGTCACTGATAACGCCGTTCAGGGCCGCCGTAGCCTCGTCACGCTTCTTTTCTCTGTTATATCGGGCCGAAACAAAATACTCGCTCTTTTCATCCTCACCGTCGTACACAAAATCAGCATCTCCAAAATACTCTTCCGCATCCTTGGTGTTATCATCCTTCAAAAGTCTGTCCTTGTTCAGATATACGGCAAGCCCCGTAAGCAGAGCTAACCCCAAAATAAGCCACTTAATATTCTTCATAACCGTCCTCCAAAAGGTTTAGTTGTTAATTTATATGCCCGTTATCCCATAAAATTCACCTTCCCATACGGCTTATGTGAATACGGTTACCGGGTAATCCCGTAAGGGCAGATATAAGTTCTGTTATTTCGTTTTTTACAATAGACGAATCTCCACCCTGACACACCACCACAATCCCCGAAATTTCAGGCAGATACTCGGTTATTTGCACGGGGTACTCGTTTGATTGGGATTGAATTACCACATAGCTTTTTTCCGTAAGAGAATCTCCCTGAAAACGGTTGGACGTTCCGTCGGTAGAGGAGCTTTCCGACACTTTTTCCTCTACGGCATAGACTTTTGTTCCCTGCTCTTTTAACAGTACCATTATCTCGCATTTTCCAACGCCCGACACTCGGCTTATAACGTCCTTTAATCTACTTTCCAGATATTGGGAATACTCCTCTGGACTGACAGATTCGTACGGTTTAACGTCATTTTCCGAAGATGCTCCGCTAAACAAAAAATACACACAAAGAGCAACGGCCAAGAGTATGATTATAACCGTTCCCGAGTGCTTGGAAAGCCAATCCTTGTCTATTTTTTTAAGATAATCCTTCAGCATTCTCATCCACCTTTTCACTCATATTCACAACCCTTATTTTGTCCGCATCTATCCCAAGCTTTAAAGCCAAATATTCCGTTACGGCCGTAGGATTTTCACATCTGCACACCACCTCAACGCCTGCAAGAACGAACTCCTCTCCCATCCACAAAACGGAACATTCTGCACTTGCGGGAAGGTTTCCCGTAAACTCCTCCACAAGCCTAAAAATCTCCTCTTTTGTAAGCTCGCTTATAATTTCCCCCGCAGCCGCATAGGTATTGTTTTCCGAAACTCTGATATCGCTATTTTTTATTACGCTGTTTATACTTGATGTTATGTCTAAACCGGTTATAATTTTCAGCAATGCCGCAGTAATTACCAATGTCAATAATATACGGAGAGCGTTTTTACAGCCGTTATCGGGTATCAACATCCCGAAGGCCACGCCAAACACGGACAGGCCTATAAAAGAGGTTAGAACTTCCCCACTCATTTCAAATTCCTTTCATCATAAACGCAAATAACGCACAAAGCATTATTCCGTACCCGCACAGCATTGAAAACATCATCGAATAAGCATCCTTTACAGCACCCAAAAATTTCTCCGCAGAAGAATTTCCACCCAGAGAAAAAACAGTTCCGCAAACCACAGAGGCCAAATATCCCGAAGCTATCCCACACAAGGGAACGGCAACGGTGACACTTACAACGGCAATACCGAATATTCCCGAAGAGTTACGGAGATTTTCAACGCTGGCAAACCAAACGTCAAGCCCGTCTGAAATATACCCGCCCGCCACGGGAATATATGTACCAGCGGCATACTTAATACTCTTTCTTGCAAGGGTATCGGCTCCCGTCGTGGCAATGGTATTTATGCCGCCAATACCCGTAAAAACAAAGTATATAAAGGTCATGACCCCAACGGCTATTTTTTTCAGGGATGCAGTCATTCCGTTAAAAGCGGCATTATCCGATACGGCAGACATTGATGCAAGACAAAAGCAGGTGTTTACGAGAGTAGGAACAAAGGTTACAAGAACCGTACCCAATACCGACACGACCGTATATACCAGAGTTCCCGAGGACGCGGCCAGCGAAGGCCTACCCGAAGCACTTATAAGCCCAAGGGTTACGGGCATTGCGGCGGTAACGTAACCTGACAGAGAGTCCAAGACTGTTTTCATGCCCCCTACGGTAAAAGAAATGTTTTTATACAGTAAACAAGCACAAGAAAGCACAGAAACTATCTCGCAAATTCTTGCCGCTTCGGGTGAAGGGGAACTCAATTCTCGTACAATTAACCCCAACACAGACAAAATGCAGGCCGTACCAATTATCCCTACGGTTTCCCTTAGGCATGAAAGCAAACACTTCCCTATTCCTTTTATCAAAGTCCAGGCATCAAATATCTCGTCAACACTGTCAATATCAAGGATTAACCCAAGGTTATTGGCATTTTCTTCCGTAATATGAGGTAGACTTTCTTCAAGAATACCCAAATCGTATTCGGCAGTACCTTTTTCTACTATTTCCGCAAAAGATTCTGCACTCGTGGGCAGGGCAAGTCCGAAGGTTAAAAACACAACGGAAAACAATATAACTAATGACTTTAAAACCCCGAGAAAATTTCCGTTATATCTCCAAAAACACCTTCCATAACTGGAACACAAAGGAGCAGTACGGATATTTTTCCAACTAATTCGGCCTTTTTCCCCAGCCCTTCTTCCCCTACGCTCCGTGCCGTATCGGAAACGAATCCAGTCAGCCATGAAAGCCCAACCCCTTTAATTGCAAAATTTATAACTTCCCCGGAAACACCGGCTTTCCCCGCCGCATTCTCTACAGCCTCGGTTATTTCAGTTACCCCGTCAAATAGACTAAAAATTACAAAAAATCCGCCGCATATGGCCGCAATCATAGAAAAAGTAGGCGCTATTCCCTTTAGCGAAAAACAGATTACTGCCGTAGCAATACAAATGCTTAACAGTCTTACGGCATCAACACTTACTGACCACATTTTAATCCTCGTATACTTGACCTTACAGCCGAAAAACAGACCTTAAGGTGTTCAAAAGGGAGCTGAATTGCTCTATCATAAGCAACAGAACCACTATGACCCCCGCAGTAGTAACGAGAGCCGCAATATCCTGCCTGTCAGCTCGTCGCAAAACATGGTCAAGAACCGTTACTATTATGCCAACCGCCGCTATCTGAAACAAAACCTCAATATTCATCTGTCCTGCCTCACAGTAACATTATCACCGCAAACGTCCCCATACTGAATCCCGCAACGGTATATAGTTTGCCGTATTTTTTACTTCTGTCAAGAGCATCAACAAGGCATCCGTCAAGAGCCGTTATACTCTCCTCACATAAACGTAGTTGAGATACAACGTCACCCTGCCCAAGCTCCCTGAAAAATCTGTCCAGAATCCCCTCATCGCCACTCTCAAGACACATTGAGCTTAAGTTTTTCTCCTTGGCTTTAAGGTAATATATGTAAAGCAATTCTCCGTTCGAACTCACGTTTTTAAAAAGCCCAAGACCTGTTTTATCTGCTCCGATTATATCAAACACGTTTCTCTTGGAGCTTCTTATTTCGTCACTGACGTTAACGACGAAGGCCTTTATCCTTTTTAATGAATCGACCCGCCTGAAAAGGCGGATCCTCTTTGTTTGCCAAAACATAACCGAAAGAAGAAAAATGGCGACTATCAATATGTTTTTCATACCCATACACCACTCTGCAAAAATTCGCACTTGCAGGAAAATTTTCCATCCCTAAGACTTGGCATAAGGCAAACGTCAAAGTAAGGTATTACCGACGAAAAGCCCTCTCTTCGCATAAGGTCGGAAATATTTTTGCCGTGAGCTGTAGCGAAAAATGCCGTACCGGCCCAAAGGCCTTGCAAAATCTGAGAAATATCCTCTTTTCCGCCGATTTCGTCTATAACCAAAACTTCGGGAGAAAGAGCCCTCAAGCCTGCAACGATTCCTTCGCCCTTGGGATACCCGTCAAGGACGGCACAGAAGGGCAAAACGCTTCTGTCGGACATTGAGATCTCATGTCTTTCGTCAACCACGCAAACTTTAAATCCCAGCTCCGAAACGTATCTTGAACAATCTCTTAATAGAGTAGTCTTGCCCTGTCCGGGAGGAGAAACTATTAATACGTTATTTACCCTGCCGTTACTATCCACAAGCGCAGAAGAAACCGACGAAGAGCACCCTGTAACGTTTCTTGCAATTCTAAAATAAAACCCGCAAATATCCCTTACCGAACTTATTTTTCCACCGTTTACCGTGGCCGTCCCCGTGATTCCCACACGGTGTCCACCCTGGGTGGTTATGTAGCCTCTCCTTATGGACTCGTCATAAGCATAAAGAGAGTTATTTGAAAGCTTCATAAGAATAAATGAAGCGTCCGCCTCAAACAAGCATAAAGGGGCTTTCAATTCGGGTGATAGCCCTTTATCCGTTAAGAAATATCTTTTCCCCGCCGCATAGGCAATTATAGGACAGTCAACCTTCAGCCTTATATCGGTAACCGCATCCAAAATGCCATCATCACTACGTCTGAAAAGAGAAGCAATTTCATTGGGAAAATACCTGAAAACCTCGTACACCTTATTCATAGTACACTATATTCCCCCTCAAAAAGGAAATAGAACTCAACGGGCTAAATTATATCCGCAAATTATTCTCTCTATGGTGCTCCCTATCATAGCGGGACAAATATTATAAACGTTAAATAAGCCCTTTATTCTGAATTCATCCTCTTCGCAGATAAGCTTCCCTGACGAGGTAACTACAGAGCGCAGGCTCACGGTCATACAATCTTCCGTTATGCTTGACGGAGTTATCCCGCAAGTTCTCTCCACACCGCAAACATTATACCTTATTCCCAGGCTATCCAGTTTTTTTGCCACACGGGAACAGCCCTCCGTAAGGAAAATAATACACCGAGGCTTTATGCGACTTCTGTATTCGAAAGGCTCAAAAAAATCGTTTTTAAAAACAATGGCCTCAAAATCCGTGCCGATATCCTTAAAATATCCGCCCGTATCGTAAATAAGCAGACCGTTACTATTCAGCGAACCGATCTTCACCTCATTTTCGGAAACGTAAATATAGTCGGTCAAAAACTTTAACAGTGCCTTTTCAAAAAAGATATTCCTTACGCCTACGAAACATACTTTTTTCATTACTGTTTTTTATGAGGTGAAAAGATAAGGGCAATAATAAATCCGAATATTATGGCGGCGGCTATTCCCGCGGCTGCTCCTGTAAGACCACCCGAAAGAATACCTATGGCACCGTCTTCGTTAATGGCCGTTTTTACCCCGTTTACAAGACAATGACCAAAGCCCGTCAAAGGTACGGTAGCCCCAGCGCCCCCAAAGTCAACGATATAGTCGTACACGCCTATCCCTGAAAGAACAGCCCCCGCAACCACGTATCCGGTCAATATCCTTGCAGGGGTGAGCTTTGTTTTAGAAATAAGAACTTGCCCTATAAGGCAGAGAATCCCACCCGTCAAAAAACATTTAAGATAGTCCAAAAGTATCATAATACTACCCCTCTCTATCAGATAATGATATGCAGTAAATGGGCAATTCCGGGTATAGACTCTTTTTGCAGATTCGATATAGGGCTCATAAGAGCGCCTGTGGCTATATAAAGAACGTTTTTATACCTTCTCTGCTGAATCTGAGGAAGGATTACACCGCACATAACGCTGGCAGAACATCCACATCCCGAGCCGCCCGCATGGGTATCCTGGGTTTTGGAGTCATATATCATCATTCCGCAATCAAACAAGGTATCACCTGCAAATATCCCGTCTTGGGAAAGCAATCTCATCATCAGGTCATGCCCCACAGTACCCAGGTCACCCGTAAGAATAAGATCAAAATCATTGGGGGTTTTGCCCGTGTCCTTTAAATATCGGGACAGAGTTCTTGCGGCGGCAGGAGCCATAGCTGCACCCATATTATTGATGTCCGTAATTCCCATATCGCAAACCGAGCCGGGGCAAAAGTCAACTATTTTGGGCATATTATCCGACCCACAAGAAGACAAAAGGGCGCAACCGCTACCCGTAACCGTCCACTGTGCCGTAGGGGGCCGCTGGCTACCGTATTCAAGAGGAAACCTGAACTGCCTTTCAGAAGAACAGAAATGCGACGAAGTAACGGCAAGGGCGTTTTTTGCAAAGCCGCCGTCAATACTCATTGAAGCAAGGGTCAGCCCTTCCGCAAACGTCGAGCAAGCGCCATACAGTCCGAAAAACTGCATATCAAGATCACGAACACCGTAATTCGAACCAATACACTGATTAAGGAGATCACCTGCGAAGACAAACTCAATGTCCTCGCAAAGGGTTTTTGATTTTGAAATAACATTGTTTATAACCTCTTTCTGAATAAAGGATTCGGCCTTCTCAAAGGTTTCCTGACCAAAATATTCGTCGTAACTGTAATTATTGAACCACTCTCCCAAAGGCCCTTCTTTTTCAAGCTTACCCACGTATGAGTCGTAAGCGGATATATATACGGGAGAGCCCAATTTATAGGTATATTTACCGATCTTTTTCATATATTGCTTCCTCCGTTTACCATATCATTTTGACTATCCAATATATAACGCCAACCACAGCAGACGCTATCGTCCCGTAAACGATCACGGGCCCCGCTATAATAAACAGCTTGGGGGCCAAGCCCAAAACAAGCCCCTCTGCCTTAAACTCCATTGCGGGAGAAACCACAGCATTGGCAAACCCCGTTATGGGTACAAGCGTTCCCGCGCCGCCAATTCTTGCTATTCTGTCGTATACGCCAAAACCCGTAAGCAGAGCGCTCAACAGCACCAAAGATACAGAAACGAGGGTATATGCATCCTTTTCGTAGGCGCCAAGCATAAGATAAAGATTGAGAAGTAACTGACCTATTAGGCATATCCCTCCGCCTATGAGAAAGGCAAAGATACAGTCCTTTAGGAAATTTGAGTTTTTACTTACCTTATCGGTAAGGTCTTGATATTCTTTCTGCTTCATAAATATCTCCAAAACTTTTTTTCACATATCATTTGCAAAAAGGCATTTTTTATTCCAAATAAAAAAAAGAGTTGGCATTGACAACCAACTCTCATATTTTTATAACACGGGTAAAAGACTTCCGCTTTCAAATAATGGAGTAATAAGAGGCTCCGACTTTGCAAAAACGGGAGCAATAAGCTGTGACCTTATAAGCTCCTCGTTAAAGCCTCTGCCGTAATATTTTCCGTCGCAAAGCAGAAAGTTTGAGGCTCTTTTCATAACGACTTTCATTTTTACCAAGTCTTCGTACCTTAATACTGAATACCGTCTTGCTCTCACTATTCTGTCTGCAGATTTCACTCCTATTCCCGGTACCCGTAAAAGCTCAAGGTAGTCTGCCTTGTTTACTTCAATGGGGAATTTATCAAGATTTTTTAATGCCCAAGCGCTTTTGGGATCCATTTCAAGAGAAAGATTCTCTGTAGGAGAAACCAACTCGTCAGCATCAAAGCCGTAAAACCTCAATAACCAGTCGGCTTGATAGAGTCTGTTTTCTCTTATAAGATTAGGTGGAACTACGGGCAGTACCGACGAATCCCCCACGGGAATATACGCCGAATAATAAACTCTTTTAAGTGAAAACTGCCTATATAAACGCTCCGTGACCCTCATAATAGTTCCATCGCTATCCTTTGTTGCTCCGATTATCATTTGGGTAGTCTGACCCGCAGGTATTACGCTTCCCCTCTTAAGCTCCCCTTCCTTTTGAGCAATATATAGTTCGGACATTCTTTTCATTGGTGCGGCTATTTCTTCGGTCTTTTTGGAGGGGGCAAGCATCTGTAGTCCCGCCCTTGAAGGAAGCTCCACGTTGACACTCATTCTGTCCACCCATTTGGCCGCCTCGTCAACGAGTACGGAAGATGCCCCGGGAATACCCTTTAGATGTATATATCCGTTATACCTATATTTGGTCCTCAAGAGTTTCACAGTCTGCAACAAGAGTTCCATTGTATAATCAGCGCTCTTATATACTGCAGAAGATAGAAACAGCCCCTCAATATAATTACGGATATAGAAGTTCATAACTATATCGCATAGCTCCTCGGGAGTAAGAATAGCCCGTTCTCCGTCCGCGCTGCGTCTGTTTACACAGTACTTGCAATCGTGTATACAGCTGTTTGTCATCAGTATTTTCAGCAGGGATACGCACCTGCCGTCAGATGTAAATGAATGGCATATTCCTGCAGGGTTACAAAACCCTATACTCCCCTTTTTCGCCCCTCTGTCCGACCCCGACGAGGAACAGGACACGTCGTACTTTGCCCCCTCAATAAGAAGGTTAAATCTTTCCTGAACACTTTTCATGCAACAAAAAAACACCTATCACGAATTGAAATATTTACTTAATCAGAGTATATCATAATTTTCACATAAAGTAAATACTAACAGCAGATATTTCATAGTATTTTTACATATTGTGATACGAATATTTTTTTTACGATAGCCTATTGACAATAAAAACCAACTGTGATATAATGGTTCTGTGGATTGGGGATGACACCCATAAGAAAAAACGGTATTCACTTTATAAAAAGCAAATCAAAGCAAGGGGGCGACACCCATAGAAAAAAACGTTATTGTTGTTGATGAGCAAGGTAATGAATATGAAGCGACCTACCCTAAAAGGGCAAAAGGTCTTGTAAAAAACGGCAGGGCACGCTTCATAAATGAAAATATGATATGCCTTGTGTGCCCTCCGGATAAATATTTGGAGGAAGAAAATATGTCTAATAAGCCTAACAATATCGATAAGAACCAAGTTTTCAATCAGATTACAGAACTCCAGAAAAGCCTTGAATCCGTTGACAAAATTTTATTTAAAATCCAATGTGTAACAGATTCTCAATCCTGTGTTGAACCGGAGGATGGCGAACCGATACCTCTCGATTATCTACCCGATGTAGCTCTGGAAAAGATTAAATCAATCAGGGAAATCGTTTTGGAGAGAGAAAAAACGATTAACAAAATGCTTGATTTTTATTTAAAGCTTTATGACAACTTAGAAAACGCCGAAAAAGAACAGTAATATAGTGAGAAGCCGCACCTTTTTGGTGCGGCTTCTTTTCTATGCTAACTATCAAGCAACTCAAATATTTCGTTCCAAACATCTTCATCCTGTTCGGTCATTCTCCACCAATCAAAGGAATCGACGAATTGCTTCTTTTGTTCAGGAGTTTCCAGCTCTTTTTTCTTATTTTTCTTCTGAAGAAGCGCTGAATATTCGGCCAGATACTTTACGGCATCCTCGGTATAATTAGGGTTATGCCCCTTGTTGCTTACAAACAAAAGCTTTATATTTTCTTTACCCAAAAGCCCAGATTTCAACGCCTCAAAATGTATTTCCGGACGGACCAATTTATCGTTATCCGAATAGACAAGTAAAACCTTGGCATTTGTCTTTAAAAGAGAGTCTACGGCATTAAATCCAACAAATTCCGGATTTGATTTTCTTTCAAGCTCCAATACAGGCTTACGGTAACCTTTGAGAATACCGCCGAAAAATGATCCAACAAGAAGCTCCACAGATACAAATCCCGACATAGATACGACGTGGGATATTTCGGGGTGTAAAGCTGCGATATTCATAGTGGAAAAACCGCCCCAACTATGCCCCATAACCGAGATATCAAGGCCTGCGAATTTTTCGTCAGCTTTTATCGTGGCAATGCAATCATTAAGGTCGCAAAGTGACTGGGCCATACCGTTGGGAGATTCTCCTCCCGACTCCATACATCCCGTATGGTCATAGGCAAAGACCTTATATCCGTGTTTACAGAGCATCTCTATCTCACGCATATATGAACGGTGACCGCCGCCAAATCCGTGGTCGAAGACAATAAGGCGGCCTTCAATGGGATTATCGTAATTATAGATGTATCCCTGCAGGTCGTGCCCTTTGGAAGATTTGAAAGTATACCCTTCAACCTTCAACCCCGGGAAATCCTTTGCGGAAAAATAGTACGCAGTTCCCCTATCGTCGCAACGGGTGTGCATCATACCCTTATACGTATCCAGAATTTGCTTTTCAAAAATCATAACAATCCTCCATGTCGCCGTAAGCGGCGACTCAAAAACGAATTAAAGCTTTTTCTTGAAAAGCTTTAATTTAAGCGTGAAGAGCGCATATAATCTTGTCTGTGAAGAATATCTTTCACGCTATTCACCACGTCGTTGGCCAAGCGGTCTTAGGAAGACAAATCCT
>JAZSCR010000197.1:0-9560 GCA_045530715.1 Eubacteriales bacterium | reverse complement strand
ACCACTTCGATAACTCTCCGTATATGTTACCATAATATTTTATCCAAAAAATTGGTTTTTGTCAAGTGGTTTGGGAATATTTCATACAAAATAAACAATTCTTTTTTTACTCCGTAACCTCTATCCAGGCGGTTGCGCTCTCGCCTGCTTGGTTTTTAACGTAGATCTTATATATACCGGGTGTCACGTTACTGCTTACAGTCCAGCTCCACTCAATGTATCCTTCTCCGTCGGAAATCTTATCCTCAAGCCCCTTTGCCCTGCTTGGTCCGGAAGAGTAGATTACTTCAATACTGTATTTCGTATTGGGTCTGCCGTGTGCTTTCAGGGTGGCGACGTCACCGGGTGAAACGTTAAAGCTAACGCTTATAATATCACACTCCGCTGCGGATACGTCACCCTCTTGGCTTAACGAAGGATCTTCGCTCTGAGAGGTATCATTTCCGGAACTGTATCTCCCGGCAAAATACTGCAAGCCGTCAAGAGGAAGATACATATATACTGCCAAAATCACGGCAACGAGAATAATACTGCCACCGATAATTAAAGCGTTACGAATTCCTTTTGACATACGGCAATCACCTCTCTTTTGGCATTAATTATAATATATTTATCAATGTTTGTCAAGTACGAGGTTTTTTTGCAACAGAAGAGTGATACGGGTTGCAATTTACTTAATTATGGGATATAATATACATTATTACCCTTTCGGAGGCTGTATGAAGAAGATATTTTATTCGGAACTTGCATACATTCTCGGACTGATCACTCTTGCATTGGGTTGCGCAATGATGGAGAAGGCCGATTTCGGGCTTTCCATGGTAGTGGCGCCCGCATACATACTGTATTTGAAGTTGTCCGAAACCTGGAGCTTCATCACCTTCGGAATGATGGAATATCTTTTGCAGGCGGTATTACTGATACTTATGATAATCGCTATGCGGAGATTTAAATTCTCATACCTTTTTTCCTTCATAACAGCGGTAATATACGGCTACACCCTTAACGGAACCATAGCGTTGGTCAGCCTGTTGGGAGAAGTAGGGATCGTAGTCCGAATAATAATGTTCTGCTTGGGTATGGTGCTGTGTTCCATCGGAGTAGCTTGTATGATACACACATACCTCTCTCCCGAGGTATACGAGCTTATCGTAAAAGAGATCCCCGACAGATTCGGGTTTAATTTAACTAAATTCAAAACCTTATACGACTGTATCAGCTGTCTTGTAAGCGTTATTATGTCATTTTGCTTTTTCGGCTTATGGCAATTTGAGGGCGTAAAGCTGGGAACGGTAATATGCGCATTGGTAAACGGTTTTCTCATAGGGAGGATATCATCCTTTATGACAAGGAAATTTGAATTCAAGGACGCTCTCCCCTTAAGGAAATTTTTCGAAAAATAACGGAGGTCAGATATGAACACGGAAGTGTTGGGAATAACAGCGCTGAACGGTGCGGATCATTTTTCTCAAAAAGAAAGATTTGCCGCTATATCAAAAGTAGGCTTTAAATCCGTAATGCTGGCCTGGGGCACCGACGATTGCAGAAGCGAATCCATTTCCCTCGCCGAAGAATACGGTTTGACAATAGAAAACGCCCATTCCGATATGCACGGCTGCAATCCCCTTTGGATAGAGGGGAACTCGGGTGAAGAAAAGACCGTTCAACTGTTAAAAACCGTTGAGGATTGCGGAAAATACGGTGTAAAAACCATGATAATGCACCTGAGCAACGGATTTGACACACCTTCCCTCTCTAAAATCGGTCTGAAAAGAATTGAAAAAATATTTGACTTAGCGAAAGACACAGGTGTAACGGTAGCCCTTGAAAACACAAGAGTATGCGCCCACCTGAAATACGTTCTTGATAACTATAAAGAAGAGCATATAAAGTTCTGTTTTGATTCGGGACACGCCAATATCTGGTGTACGGACACGCCCTGGTTTGACCTTTACGGACAGAGATTGGCCGCGCTCCATCTCCACGATAACGGTGCAAAAGAGGACGACCACCAAATCCCCCTTACCGGCACGGTAAAATGGGATGAAGTCCTTAAAAGCATAAGCAGGTCGTCCTACCATGGCAACCTTACCCTTGAAACAGAGGTCAAAGGAATATCTGATAAGGATGACTTTACAGAATATCTACGACGTGCATACGCCGCCGCAGAAACGTTGGCAAATGAATATGAAACGATACCTGCGTCCCTGTAGCTTAACGTCCCATGACTTAATTCGTATTTTCATAAATATTGATGAAAGAAGGATAACATTATGAAGACATCTTATAGGCACTTTATATTACTACCTATCATAGTTATCATTATGGCAGTAGCCTTCTCTACAAGCCTTTCTGCCGAAGAGATTGACGTAGGAATCCCCGTTGAGGAGCATCCAGAACTGTTTATTGGCCGTACTATGCCAACTCACGGCGAGGGCAAAATTGCGGTATTTCTAATACAATTCCCCGATTATAAAAACGACAACCCCGATGCAACAGCAGAATACTATAACAAGCTTTACTTCTCTAAAGAATTATTTGACTCTGCCACAAAGTACCTCCCTTTGTACAGCTCGGTTGCTACCTTCTATAAAGAGCAGTCCTACGGAAAGTTGAACCTTTCAGGTCAGGTCTTTGACTGGTACACGGCAAAGCATGAACGTTCCTATTACGACTCATACGAAAATAAAAAAGAACTCGTAATGGAAGCCATAGCTTACTACGAAGCGCAGGGCGTGGACTTTAGTAAGTTTGACGGTGATAAGAATAAAGAATTGGATGCCGTTATATTTCACTTTGCAGGTCCCGTTGATACGGAAATGGACGAACCGTGGTATGGAGGCGTTGAATACTCTTCCCACATTGGAAAAACGAAAACTGGTCAGGAGGTCAACTCATTTATACAGATAGACAATTCCGTAAATAAGGCTGCCGGTAACGCTATCTTTCTCCGTCGTACTATATTCCACGAGCTTTTACATGCCCTAGGAATGGATGACCTTTACGGAAGAGCATGGTTTGGGCTGACACCTGTAGATGACCTGGTGTCAGACAACTCAGACATCATCAATCCTTACTATAAAATGCTTTTAGGATGGACAGAAAAGGTCACTCTTGTCACTTCCAACGTATCGGATATCAAACTTAATCTTTGGGAAGACGTGGGAGAAACAATTATTGTAACGAATGAATACAACGGGATTTTTGATGAGTTATATCTCATTGCCTGCACAGAACCGGAAAGTCCTGAGGTAAGGATATACCATGTCGACGCACGGCTTTCTGCCGACGGAAAGGCATTCTTATACAGAAATATGACATACTCGCCAAAGCCCGATATAGGATCCACCCACGGAGATTATTCGAACCTTTCTGAATTCCTGTTTATGGAAGAAATCTCTGCCGTTCCTCAATATGATCGAGTTCTTAATAAAAATCCCAAAGTGAACTTGAATTTCACTACGGGATCGACTCTCGCACCAAACAGCATACCCGGCACCGACACCCACGACGGGGAATATACAGGTATTAAGATAAGCGACTTTAAGATCTACAATAAACACATTACTATGGACATCACCTTTGGAAACAAGGATAACGACTCCCCGAGTGTATCCGACGAGCTTTCGATTCTTGGCCTTGTGGCCGACAATAAGCTGAGATTTAACGAATACGTCTATCCCGCGGAAAATTGGAGCAAGATAAAGGTTACAACCCTGTCGGGAGAAACAATTGATGCAAAATTCATCCACGGTCATTATCTCAGACATGAAATAGGAATAACCATTACAGGAAAGATTCCCTCGGACGGTTACCTCATAGTCATCCCCGAGGGATGTATAAAGGACTCCTCAGGAAATAAGAATGAGGCTCAGACAATCGCCGTAAGCAGCGGCATCAATATCATCGAGCAATCCAGAGAATTTCTTCCCTGGTATTATAAAGAAAAGGATAGGAGATGGGAAGGTGATATCTATACCTTCAGAGACGGAGATGACAGCGTTTTTATAACCACAACGGGTGAAGATAATGATCAGGTATCCATAATTGAATTCTTAAAAACAGATGCAAACGGGAACATCATTACTCATAAATTTGCTCCCAATTTATGTGAGGGAGGATATTTTGTTCAGGATGTATTACAGGCAAATGACGGAAGTTACATCCTTATATTCTATAATCCTGATAAGAGAACGGATTGCGTATATCTGGTCTGCATTAGCAAAAAGGGCAAACTACGTTGGGAAACAGCTTACACCGGACTTCCGCCGGAGGCCACATTTGCCTACGAAAACGGCATCGTCTTCTGTGACGATCGATCATCATACGCAGGCCTTAACTCACAGCATATGTTCCTTAATGTAGAAACAGGCAAGCTATCAAAGCCAAAAACTGCGGATAGTGCACCAATGATAAAGGCTGCATGCTATAACGGCAAGGAGGCGATAGGATTTATTTGGATTCCTTATCAAAACCAATTGGAAATAAACATTTGTGATCCCGAAAGCATGGCTGTCAAGCAATCCTACTTTCTCCATATAGACGGAATCAAGGATGACCCCGTCTTAGAAGTTACAGCCAATAGAGACGGAACATACACCATTATAACGGAAAACACAAAATCGCAGTACATAGTTCTAACGGTAAGCTCCACCTTTAAGGTGATTAAGCAAATTACTATTGATGCAATATATACGGGAGGGCATTCCCCCGTAGTGTTTCTTCCCGATGACGGCTTTATTGTAGCTATAAGTTCAGTTTCAGGAAACCATTCAAACTCAACTTTCTACGTGGCTCGCTATAGCAAAGACCTTAATTTGATGTGGGAGACCGATATTGTGGCAGATTACATCAACTTCACTGTAACAAAGGGAAATAAGATCGTCGCAGTTGCATCCTACTTCTCACCAAAGCGCGAAGCATACTATCTACAGTTCGGTACTGAGGATAAAGTTGAAGTAAAACACAAATTGAGGCATCAGTCGGCAAAGGCTGCAACCTGCACTAATGATGGACAAATAGAACATTGGATATGCACCGAGTGCGGTAATTACTTTTCCGATGCAGCAGGAAAAAATCTGCTGGCGGCATCCGATATTACGCTCTCCAAGGTCACACATACGCCTGCAACCTATGCAAACGTAGATCCTACATGTACCGAAAGCGGATTAATGGGCGGAAGATACTGTTCTGTATGTAACGCAGCTCTGACAGAAAGAACAATTATACCGGCAAAAGGACACGTCGAAGTAAAAGAAGATGACGTCCCCCCTACCTGTACCGAAGATGGGTACACGGGAGGAAGCGCATGCTCGGTTTGTAATGTAGAGATAGAGACGCGAAAGGTTATCCCCGCAACGGGGCACACCGAAATAATAGATATAGCGGTAGAACCCACCCACACAAGAGAAGGTCTTACCCAAGGTTCTCACTGTTCTGTTTGCAATGAAATAATTATAGAGCAGCAAACTATCGCAAAACTTGAAGGCTTCATATCCTCAACGGTAATAATTATTGGTATCGCAACAGTTATTTTACTGGGTTTTTCAATGGTTGCGATTACCGTAATAAAAAAACACAAAAGTTAGTCGCTCATGGTTTTTCGTAGGCGACAGACATGAAGGGAGACGTTGGCTTACGAAATCAGACTTGAAATTCTAATTTTTTATAAACTAATATTTTTTTACTTGAATTTTTGACGAGATTAGACTATAATTGTTTATAGGATAAAATATATTGTATTGTGTGTGTGAAAGGACGGAACTTATGGAGGAACAGGTAATATCAGTATTTCAGAATGCTAGTGAATTTTTCCCCCTTGGCATAATCCCCCTTAAGGGTGCGGAGGATCTTGCTAAAAAGATTGACTCTCACCTTATGACTTGGTACTATAAAGAAAACAAGACCGCAATTGATGAAAACGACAGAGAAAGCCTTCTTATCGGTATGGATCTTCCCAGATTCACCACCGGTGACGGTAAAGCTCAGCTTAAGAGCACCGTAAGAGGCGCCGACCTCTATATCGTAGTAGACGTAGGAAACTACGACGTTAAATATACCATGTTCGGTGAGCAGGTTCCCATGTCTCCCGACGATCATTTTATGGATCTTAAGAGAGCTATTTCCGCAATCAGCGGTAAGGCTGAAAGAATTTCCGTAATTATGCCCATCCTTTACGGAGGCAGACAGCACAAGAGATCCAGCAGAGAATCCCTTGACTGCGCAATGATGCTTCAAGAGCTTGAAAGAGTCGGCGTTAAGAATATAATTACCTTTGACGCTCACGATCCCAGAGTACAGAACGCTACTCCTTTTATGGGCTTTGACAATGCAATGCCCACCTATCAGTGTCTGAAGGCTCTCCTGAAGAGAATTCCCGACCTTCGCATAGATAAAGACCATATGATGATAGTCAGCCCCGACGAAGGCGCTATGAACAGAAACAAGTATTATGCTTCCGTTCTTGACCTTGATCTGGGTATGTTCTATAAGAGAAGAGATTACTCCAAAATCGTAAACGGCAGAAACCCCATCGTTGCTCACGAGTATCTTGGCAGCTCCGTTGAAGGTAAAGACATATTCGTATACGACGATATTCTTGCTACAGGTGACTCCCTCCTCGCTCTCTGTAGAGACCTCAAAGCTGCAGGCGCCAACAGAATATTCCTCAGCGCCACCTACGGTCTCTTCACCGAAGGCCTTGAAAAGTTTGAGCAGGCTTACGAAGAAGGCCTCTTCACCGCTATTCTTTCCACCAACCTTACCTACCGTTCTCCCAGACTTCTTCAGGAGCCTTGGTATATTGAGGTTGACTGCAGTAAATACATAGCATATTTTATTCTTTCAATACATCAGAACAGATCTATCACCTCCCTTCTTGATCCCCATAAGAAGATAAAGGATCTGTTGGCAAAATACCCCGGATATAAGAAGAATGAGCAATAACGGATTTTTCGCACTCTTAAGCAGAATGAAGCATATAACCCGCTGGGCGCTTATGAGAAATATGGAAAAGGAAACCATTGAAGGCCACTCCTATCAGACGGCTGTGCTTGCTCACGCTCTTTGCGTTATAGCAAATACCCGTTGCGGACAGGCTCTCACCCCCGAAAGGGCGGCTCTTTTGGCTCTTTTCCACGACGTGCCCGAAATAATAACGGGTGATATGCCTACCCCTGTAAAATACGGAAACGACGCCATAAAAACGGCCTATAGGGGCATTGAGAAGGAAACCGAAAAGATGCTTCTCGGTATGCTTCCCGAAGATCTGCGCCCACAGTATTCATTTGTGGAAAACGCAGAAAACGAGCCTGAATGGGCATACGTTAAGGCCGCCGATACCTTATCTGCATATATCAAGTGCAGAGAAGAAGTAAATATGGGCAACAGAGAATTTGAGAAAGCCGGTAAATCAATATATAAAAAGCTGAAAGCTCTTTCCCTCCCTGCCCTGGAAATATTTATGGCAGACTTTCTCCCCGCATACGATAAAACACTTGACGAACTCAAATAAAAAAACGATACTTGGCATAGCACCAAGTATCTTTTTTTCTATCCTAAAGATGAAAAGTAACTTTATTATGAATTTTCATTTTTGCCCCTTGTATTATACAGATTATCTATGTTACAATTATTGTATATCATCACCTAACGAGGTTTTATATGGCTAACAACAAGTATAAATATTTACTGTGGGATATAGACGGAACCGTACTGAATTTTCTTGCGGCAGAAGCATATGCAATACGTTTTTTATTCAAAAAATATAATATTGGTGAATGCAGTGATGAAATGCTTAAACTGTATTCCCAGATAAACGTAAAGTATTGGCAGATGCTTGAAAGAAATGAACTTACCAAGCCGGAAATTCTCATAGGAAGATTTCGTGAGTTTTTTGGCGTAATCGGTGTGGATACAGAAATAGCCGAAAGTTTCAATGCGGACTATCAAGTAACCCTTGGAGATCACATAGAGTTTGTTGATAACGCAAAAGATATACTCCTCTCACAAAAGGGAAAATATATCCTTGTGGCAGTTACTAACGGAACTAAAATTGCCCAAGAAAAAAAGCTTCGCCTTTCAGGCCTTGATAAGATTTTTGATGAAATTTTCATATCGGAAAACGTTGGTGCGGAAAAGCCAAATAAGGAATACTTTGATTACGTCTTTGAAAAGCTTGGCATAACCGATAAAAATGAGGTACTTATCATCGGTGACTCTCTCACAAGCGATATAAAAGGCGGCTTTATTGCGGGAATAGACACCTGCTGGTTTAACCCCGAGCATAAAGAAAATACCTTGAATATTCCAATTTCTTATGAAATTGATGAGCTTGATAAAATAGCCGATATCGTTACATAAGATTTTATAATATCATTGTCGACAAATTACGTATATTTACCCTTTTATACTTGACCTAACATATATTTTTTGCTATAATATACCAAATCATATAATTCTACGGAGGAATTAAAATGAGCAAATTTCTTGACGATATCACGGCTTTTTGCCAGGAAAATACTACCGGCATATATAGAGTAGCAATCATAGAGGGCGACGGTGAACCCGAGCAGACAAAACTGCAGGGCATGAACAGATGCATGAATTCCTATTCCGTTGCAAAGGCTTTTACGGTTGCGGCAATAGGCATGCTTTATGATGATAAAAAGATTAGACCCGAAGATAAAGTAACACAAATCCTCAAGGATGAGATCCCCGAAGGAATGGATCCCCGTTGGCATAACGTTACCGTAGAAGATGCTATAAAGCACAGAATCGGTCTGCCCGGCGGATTTTTGGACATTGATGCAAAGGATCCCTTAACTTTTACAAACGATTACCTTACCTATATGCTTACCTATCCCTTTAAGTACGAGCCTTGCGGTGAAAGCCATTATACCGACGGTGCGTATTATCTCCTCTCCAGAGTAGTTGAGAAAATATCGGGCGAACCTCTGGATATCTTCCTCTGGAACAGACTTTTCAGACCTCTGTCCTTCAGAGAGGTTGCATGGAGCCGCTGTCCTATGGGACATCCTATGGGTGCAACCGGCCTATATATTCGATCTGACGATATGGCAAAACTCGGTGCGGTATATCTCAACAGGGGTATGTGGAAGGGGCAGAGAATTCTTTCCGAAGAATGGATAGATATGGTTCTTGAAAAGGGATATGAGTTTAAGCCCAAGAGTGCGGGATC
Organism: Eubacteriales bacterium; assembly: GCA_045530715.1. GTDB lineage: Bacteria > Bacillota > Clostridia > Oscillospirales > UBA644 > JAZQLP01. The sequence continues at coordinate 361 of JAZSCR010000197.1, read as the reverse complement.
CTCCTACGGTAAGGGTGGTATGCACGGACAGAACCTGATAATCATTCCCTCACAGAATATGGTTATTGCTTGGCACGGATATCACAGCAGAGGCGAAAAAGAACTTATCGAATTTGTGGAAAATTACGACAAAGAAGCTAACAAAGAATAATACACAAGACAAGCCTTCGGGCTTGTCTTTTTTCTGACAAACGAATAACACATAAATATATGCGTAAACTTTTAACGGTAGGTATTAATTTACGGCAGAATTTCCATATTTTTAAATCAATATTATGACCTCTATTGACTTGATATATATAATATTGTATAATTTAAATGTGGGATTGTTGGTATACCAACAAATATTTAAAAGGAGCCG
>JAZSCR010000143.1:0-3371 GCA_045530715.1 Eubacteriales bacterium | reverse complement strand
CAACCTTGTAGGCGCTGCCGCCATGGGATATTATTCCTCGGCATACAGCGTCTATATCGTGCTGCTTTCTTTAGCAACGTCGGGAATGCCCACGGGTATAGCGGTTATGGTTTCTCGTGCGATCGCCCTTAATAAGCCCCGTGATATAAGCCGCACAATGAAGATAGCAGCCTCCGTATTCGTTACTCTCGGTGCTGTGATTTCCATACTCGGTACAATCTTTGCAAAGCCCATTGCCGTATTTATGAACAGTGAGGATGCCTACTTTGCCATGGTGGCCTTGATGCCTGCTGTATTCTGCATATCGGTGGTTGCTCTGTTTAAGGGCTATTTCCAGGGCTTTGATAATATGGTGCCCACTGCCATTTCAAATCTTATCGAGGCTGCTGTCAAACTCTGCGCCGGATATGGGATTGCCCTCTTTCTCTTCAAGAAAGGATATCCCGTTGAGGTTGTTGTGGGCGGTGCAATATTGGGTGTAACCCTCAGTACCTTCTGTGCTATGTCATTTATGGGACTCAGGTACTTATTCAGGGGTTCCCGTTACAGATTCAAGGCTGACAGACTTGTTTCCGTCGTTACGGAGACTCCCGTTCTTGTTAAGGATTTCTTTGCCACCGTATTTCCTTTAATGGTGTCTTCTATTGCATCTAATCTTATGGGGGCTGTGGACGCCTTTGTCGTAATGAACAGGCTTACGGGCTATATGTCAGAAACAGAGGCTAACTTGCTTTGGGGCTCCTACGGAAATATGGCTCTTACCGTATTTAATCTGCCCTCATTTCTTATCGTTTCCATTGGTATCGCTCTCGTTCCCGGTATTGCTGCGGCTTTTGCAAAGAATGAGTTTGAGAACGTTAAGAGTATAATTAACAGAGCGATGAAGTTCACTTCAATCCTTTCCTTTGCTTGTGCTTTCGGTATAAACGCAACGGCGGAAATGATGCTCCGACTTCTTTTCAGTGACGAAGCGGGTATTGCAAAAGCGGTAGGTTTGCTTGAAATAGTCAGCTTCGTTCTTATATCCGTAGGGTTTACAAACGTTACTGCCGCGGTACTTAATTCCGTTAAAAAAGCGCATTTATCCGTGGTATCGGTTGCTATAGGTGCCGTTGTTAAATCACTGTTTACATTTATATTCGTTTCTATTCCCGCCCTTAATATTTACGGCGCACCTCTTGCTACCAATATCGCATATCCCATAATGGTTGTAATTAATATAATCTTCATCTACAAGCACGTAGGTGTCCTTCCTTCTTTGGGAGATACCTTCGTTAAGCCCTTGTTTGCGGGTGTTGGATGCTACGTTTCTGCAAAAATATTTGCTTCGATTCTGACTCCCTTAATCAAGTCAAAGCTTGTGATTCTTCCCGTAATCCTTCTTACTGCTGTTGCTTATCTGGGTATAATCCTTCTTTTGAAGTTGGTTACCGTGAGCGAGCTTAAAGGCATCTTTTCCAAAAAGAAAAAATGAGTATAGAGGTACACTTATGTATATCTTTAAAATCGCATCCCCTGCAGAGGTAGACGCATTTTCAGAAAAAAACGGAATATTCTTTCAAACCTCTGCCTGGGCAGGCTTTAAATCCAAATATATTCCCGAGTACATTATCGGCACAGACGAAGAGGGGAACACCGTTCTGTCGTGCATACTCTTTCTTATTAAGGTGAAATTTACCCCGTTTAGCATTGCCTATGCTATGAGAGGGCCTGTGTGCGATTTGGCAAATAAAGAGTTGGTGTCCGAATTTACAGCCTTTCTCCACTCTTATATGAAGAAAAACCGAGTGGTTTATACGGCTATTGACCCATATTACACCTATAAGACTGATTTTCAAGTAACCGAAAAGGGCCAAGCCGCTTTTGATAACCTGATTTCGGAGGGATATCTCTTTAACCCCGATAAGGCCCATTCCATACAGCGCCCCACCAATTATAAAATCTGCTGGGATGCTGAAAAAGATGCCGAAGAGCTTAAAAAAGAGATTTTCGGTAAAATGGAGAAGAAGCTTCGCAACGATATAGACATCGCAGAAGCGAGAGGCCTTGAGCCCGTAAAATTCAAGGGTGACGAGATAACCGATGAGGTGTTCGAGGCCTTCTATTCCTTGCTTCTCACAACAGCACAGATGAAGGATTTCGGTATTCGCAGTAAGGAATATTACGTAGAACTGTTTAAGCATTTAAAAAAATACATTACGGTTTACTTTTACAAGTATAATGCAGAAACCGATATCAGGTATACGAAGAACATAATTTCCACCGTTACCACTCAGCTCGAGGCCAATAGGGCAGAGGCGGCAGACCCAAATACCACCCCCCAGAAAAGAGAAAGGCTTGCTCCCAAGGAGAAGGAGCTTGTAAAACAGCTTACCGCCACCGAGGCCCGCTTGAAGGTGACTGAGGCAAATAGGGATGCAGGATATCTGTCAACCTATCTTTGTATCAGACTTGGCTCAAAATCCCATGACTTTTACGGTGCAAACAGTCCTGTTCTCCGTGATTTAAGACTTACCTCAAATTATTGGGATATGATTAAGGATTGCTTTAACGGCGAATGTGAAAGCTTTGATATGGGCGGAACCCTCCGTCTTGATACCGAGGATATAAAGCAGGATAAGACCTACGACCTTTATCAGTACAAATCCCGTTATCACGGAGCTCTCGACGAATTTATAGGTGAATTTTATCTGGTTGAAAACAGATTTCTTTACAGGATACTCCACGACAAACTCCACTATCTGAGGAGAGTCGTATTCAAAAATTGAGGTACGTTATGAGTGACACGTCGTATATATTCAAAGAAGTAACCGATGTCCGCCTTTTCGATACCTTCGTCAGAAGTAACGGAGGTACGGTTTTTCAGACCTTGGCCTGGGCAAAGGTGAAAACCGCATGGAAACCTCATGGGTTTATGGGCTTCAAGGATGACCGACCCGTTATTTCCATACTTTGCCTTGAACGTAAAATAAAGTTTTTTGGTAATTTTTGGTACGGAGCCGAGGGCTTTGTCGGTGACATTGTTGATAAAGACCTTATCCGAGGATTCGTTGGGTTTCTTAAGAAAGAAATGGGTAATCGCGGCGTATTCGGTATGACCGTTGACCCATATTATCCCGTCAATATAAACGGCACCGCCATTGATGACGAGCGTATCGGTATCCTTTCTTCTGCGGGGTTTAAAATCCCTGCTGACAGAAACGTTTATTCTGTACAGCCTCCTACTGACGTGGTAGTTACCGTTTGGGATAAGGATGAGGATGATCTTTTGTCCGCCTGTGAAAAGGGTGTCCGACACGGCTATCGCACAGGATTTGAAAACGGCCTCTATGCAGAAACCGTTTCCGGTAGAGAAAGTCGGATCGTAGCCA
>JAZSCR010000052.1:0-1631 GCA_045530715.1 Eubacteriales bacterium | reverse complement strand
GTCAATTTTTCCATGTACACTACCTCCGCCAAATTCAAGTTTATCGATTAGTTAGATTATACCATAAAAACGGCAAAAAGTAAATAGGACGGCGGAAAAGGATAAAAAAAGAGAATATCCGAAGATATTCTCTGTACACTGCAAAATATGGGTATAAATGGGGAGAACCACTGCGAATGGTTCTCTTCATTCTGTACAATAAATAAAAAAGTGGGGAGAATATCCAAAATTGGATATTCTCCCAAAGTTCGGTTGCAAGCCGAACTTTATTATCATCTTGGAGAACTGGGGTGTGCGCGTGTTGCCGCCGCCGGGGGCGGATGAAGGCAACAGGCAAGCACTATAGCCCGCGAGGCACCGCAAACGGTTCTCTATATTCTGCACAATACGGGTATAAATGGGGAGAACCACTGCAAACGGTTCTCTATATTCTGCACATAAATAAAAAAATGGGGAGAATATCCAAAATTGGATATTCTCCCAAAGTTCGGCCGAAGGCCGTACCTTATTATCTCTTGAAGAACTGGGGAGCACGCCTTGCGCCTTTCAGACCGTACTTCTTTCTTTCCTTCATTCTGGGGTCTCTGGTGAGGAAACCGGCCTTCTTGAGGGCGGGTCTGAGGGATTCGTCTGCCTTGAGGAGAGCTCTTGCGATACCGTGACGGATAGCGCCGGCCTGACCGGAAACGCCGCCGCCTACTACGGTGCAAACGATGTCGAACTTGCCGTTCTGGCCAACGAGTTCGAGGGGCTGACGAACGATGAGCTTAAGGGTTTCAAGACCGAAATAATCGTCTATATCTCTGCCGTTAACGGTAACCTTACCTTCGCCGGCGTAGAGTCTTACTCTTGCTACGGAATGCTTTCTTCTGCCGGTTCCGTAGAAATAGGGTTTCTGAGATTCGTACATTTAATTCGTCCTCCTTACCTTATATCTCATACTTAACAGGCTGCTGAGCTGCGTGGGTATGTTCTTCGCCCTTGAATACGCGAAGTCTTCTGAACGCGCTTCTGCCGATTACGTTGTTGGGGAGCATTCTCTTAACAGCGAGTTCCATAGCGAACTCGGGGTTAGTGTTCATAAGGGTCTTGTACTTAACTTCCTTAAGACCGCCTACCCAACCGGTATGATGTCTGTAGTATTTCTGTTCCAGCTTCTTGCCGGTGAGGACTACTTTGTCAGCGTTGATGATGATAACGTGGTCGCCACAGTCAACGTGAGGAGTATAGGTAGCCTTGATCTTACCTCTGAGGATAGCAGCAGCCTTGTCAGCTACTCTGCCGAGAGGTTTGCCAGCAGCGTCGATAACGTACCATTTACGCTCGATGTTGCTTGCATTTGCCATAAATGTGCTCATGTGCATAAGCCTCCGTTTATAATTGATTTATTTTACCCGAGTATTATACCACCCCAAATGGATTTTGTCAATAGGTTTTTTAAAGTTTTTTACGATAGAGGTATCATATCTCTTGATTTTGCCGTTTTTCTCCGTTTTTCTCTTGTTTTTGAGTGCGGTGATGTAAATTTGTTGAAATTAGGGGCCAGGGGCCAAGGTCCAGGGTCCAGGGGGAAGAGGTATTTATTATTGTACGGCATAGTCACTACCGCTATCGCAGACATTATACATAGT
>JAZSCR010000035.1:0-3640 GCA_045530715.1 Eubacteriales bacterium | reverse complement strand
ACATAAAATTATTCCTGCATTAAAGCCCGATGCCTTTACACCCTCGCAGGCCGCAAGGGCTATGCTCTCCTGTGTGGCGCCCCTCTGTAAATGGAGCTGGGGCGCAAATCTTATCTCCGCATATTCAAGTCCCTGCTCCTTAAGATCTACGCAGAGGTCCTTTACGGCGGTAAACACCGCTTCGTCGGACTGAAGCACCGACAGAGGCAGGTCAAAGCACTTGAGATAGTCGTTCAGATCTCTGCTTTCGGGAGGCAGAGTGAGAAGCTTGACCGCGTCTTCCCTTCTTTCGGGTATTTCTATCCCTTGGGCGGTGGCAAGCTTTATAAAGGTATCAACGGGCAAAGAGCCGTCGAGGTGAAGGTGAAGGTCTATCATAATTGTCTCCTTTCAGTCGACAAAAGGGGCCAGGGTCCAGGGGACAGGGGCCAGGGGGATAAGGTAGTGATTGTAAAGTGTAGTCAGTGACGCTTACGCAGGGAGGATGATTGTTAAAACAGGATATTTACAATCCCTCAGTCGCCTTTGGCGACAGCTCCCGGAGTTGCGAAGCAAATCGTTGCACCAAGGGAGCCTTGGGTACAGCGTTCCTTTATGTTGTTATTACTAAAATATATCTCTGCGTTAGTATGAATACGGGAAGAGGGCTTCTGCAACGGAGCCTCCCTTGCGTAAAGGGAGGTGGCATTTTCGTGAGAAAATGACGGAGGGATTGTCAATTTCTATTGCTTAATTTACGGTACATTATCTGCGGTAGCACAGTGTATAGCAGCTATTTTGACAAAAGGCAGTTGTCGGACAGAACAGTGTCCGCGTGAGCGGCTGTGTTTATATTTTACAATAACAACTTCCGCTTTTCCCTGGCCCCTGGACCTTGGCCCCTGGCCCCTATTTTCCAATCTCCTCAATCAACCTATACATAAGTTCCGAGAACTCGGCCTCAACCTTTGCCGCAGTTTCGGCAACCTCGGTATGGGTAAGGGGTGTGGCGTTAAGGCCGGCGGCCATATTGGTTATACAGCTCACACCGCACACACGGAGTCCCATGTGACGGGCGGCCATGGCCTCGCATACGGTGCTCATGCCCACGGCGTTTGCTCCAAGACGGCTGACCATATTTATCTCGGCAGGAGTTTCATAATTGGGTCCGGAGAGCTGAACGTAAACTCCCTGACGAAGGTCAAGGTTCATATTTTTGGCTATATCTACGGCAAATCCGCGATATTCCTTATCGTAAACGGTGGTCATATCGGGGAATCTTGTGCCAAGCTCGTCGATGTTTTTGCCCATAAGGGGAGAAGGCACGAAGCAGGATATATGGTCGGTTATAAGCATAATAGTGCCCGGCTTAAAGGTGGGGTCTACGCCACCCGCCGCGTTGGTGAGGATAAGACTCTTTGCGCCAAGAAGCCCCATAATTCTTATGGGCATGACCACGTCCTTGATGTCGTAGCCCTCGTAATAATGAACTCTGCCCTGCATCATAACCACCGGCACGTCACCTATATATCCGAAGATAAATCTGCCCGCGTGATTCTGCACCGTAGACACGGGAAAGCCCTCGATTTCGGAGTAGCTGACGGTGGCCACCACCTTTGCCTTCTCGGCAAAATTTCCAAGCCCCGACCCAAGCACCAAAGCCACCTTGGGCTGAAAATCGGTCTTTGCTCTTATTTGTTCAAGACAATGGGTGATTTTTTCGTAAGGATTCATAAGTTCTGCCTCCCTAATCTATCTTTTACTGTTTTATCTATAAGCTCGCAAACTGTACTGCACCTTGTCGCTGCGCGACGGGCATATCTTTTTACAACGCCTCAATAACGGCGGCAATCTTCTCTTTTTCCGCGGAAGCTCTTCCTGTGATCATATTTTCAGCACCCCCGCCCTTTCCGTTGATGGCGGCGTTTATCTCTCTACCAAGGGTTCGCAAGGGTAAAGTTTTTGATGCAATGGTATAGGTGTACCCACCCTCAATGGGTGTAAACACCGCCGCCAGACGGCACTTTTCCACAAGAATATTGCACACCGTCCTCATATCCTCCGCCGACAGCCCCTCTTCAAAGAGGCAGATATTCCCCTCTGTGGGGGCGATATTTTCCGCCTTCAGGGTCATAAGTGACTTCCGCACCTCGGTAAGCTCCCTCTTCAGGGCGGCCACGTCACGGGCGTATCTGCCAAAGGCCTCGGCCGTATCGCTCTGCTTTACCTTCAGAGCCTCGGCCACAGCCTTATTATTTGCGTATTTAAGTCTGTAATCCTCAAGAGCCTCAAGTCCGCAGAGGAGCTTTATCCTCACGCCCCCACGCCACCTGATGTGGTCAAGGATCTTAATAATTCCTATCCTTCCCGTTCTGTCAAGATGGGGCGCACAGCAGGCGCAGAGGTCTACCCCCTCAATCTCCACCACTCGCACCTGACCCGACAGCTCCTTTTTTGAGCGATAGTCAAGGTTTTTCAGCTCCTCGTCCGAGGGGAAAAGTATATTCACGGGCAGGTCTTTCCAGACGGCGGCGTTGGCCTCGTCCTCGATAATACGGAGCTGCTCGTCATTAAGCTCTATATCAAAATCCACCGTCATTCCGTCCTCGCCCATATGGAAGCCCACGTTGGTGCATCCGAAAAGGGAGTGAGCCAGACCCGACACGATATGCTCACCCGTGTGGTTCTGCATACGGGCAAATCGGACTTTGGCATCCACCTCTCCCCTTACCTTTGCACCCACCTCAAGGGGCTCTGCAAGAAGATGATAGACAGCCTCGCCCTCCTCCTTCATTCCAATAACGGGTATGCCGTTAAGGGTGCCCGAGTCGGCCTCCTGCCCGCCCCCTCCGGGGAAAAACGCGGTGGCAGAAAGGGCGCAAAGATACCCGCCCTCCGCCTCTTGGCAGGAAAGACAGACGGCATCAAAGGAGAGTGTCATTCCGTTGGTTTGATAAATCATAATGGCTCCTTTCAGTCGCCAAATAGGGGCCAGGGTCCAGGGGACAGGGGCCAGGGAAATATGGTATAGTAATCGTAAAATAAAAACAATGGTGCTTACGTAGAGATGTGCAAAAATATAACAGGTCTATAAAACAGAAGCCAATACGCCAATAATCAAAAACAGAATCACGGGTGCAAGCAACGCGGCTATAACTATGTTTATTATCCTGTCTACTTTTGACTTTCTGTTTATTATCAAAAGGGCTATGGAATAAAGGAAATCAAACAGCAAACCAATCAACAAGTAGGCCACTGCCGTTTCGGGCTTTTCATCATAAATAGTCATGGTAGCCAATCCATACCATACCGTCAAGACCGGCACCAAAATATAGACAGCATAGGTTAATATCTTCTTAATAATCTTACCCATGAGATTCTCCCCGCCCTGGCCCCTGGACCCTGGCCCCTGAGTATGCTATAATATTGGTATTCCACCAATATTATAGCATACACCCTCCCCCTTGTCAAGAAAGAGTCACCAAATCGCTAACCAATTTTAACAAAACTGTGTTACAATACAAACAAATACCTATATCAGGAGAAAAATCATGATCAAAGTTGATATATTTTCAGGCTTTTTGGGTGCGGGCAAAACCACCCTTATCAAAAAGCTTATCAAGGAAGCCTATAAGGGCGAAAAGCTGGTGCTTATCGAGAA
>JAZSCR010000103.1:0-20546 GCA_045530715.1 Eubacteriales bacterium | reverse complement strand
TATGACCGTCAATAAAGCTGGTATGGTCAAGCTTTACACGGTCTTCGAAGGATATTATCTTTTCGGGCTCTGAAACGCCGAGAATATCCCTTAGAAGGGCAAGCCAAAAGGATTGACTGTCACTCTTCTCGTCGCCGCGGTCTTTCCAATATTCCGCAAAGGCTTTCGCCGCTTTTTTTCTCTCGTTTTCGTTCATGTTTATATCCTCTACGTTTCTAAAATAAATGATACAATATTAAAATCTAACCGTCCGGATCAGCTTGTTATACCCTCTCGCAGGAGCTTTTCTCCTTTTTCAGGGTCAGGGCAATATACAGTCCGTAAAGTCCCGTAATCAGCGTGAGTAAAATGCAAGATAGTATTCGCATGGGGGTTGTGACGGAGCTCTCGTCGACAAAAACGCTCAGGGCGTTAAACAGGCCATGGGTAATGATACACCCCAAAAGGCTCTCTGTTCTGATATATATCATAACGAACATAAAGCCTGCCGCCGTAGCGTAAATGACCTGCAGGATATTTGGCACAAGCTCGGCTCCCGACCCGTTGACGAGGTTAATGATATGGCCGATGCCAAAGGTAATACTTGATACTATAACTGCCGCTTTCATATTATCCTTTGCCATTGCGCGGAAGAGAAGTCCTCTGAATATGATCTCCTCCAAAAATCCCACGCAAAACATGGTAAGGATATACAAGACCGTTTCAAGGGCAGACAGGTTTGCCCTGACACCGTACCAAAGATTGGCGGTAAGCAATACGACCAAGGGGAAATACAGCAGCATCTTTGTTGACGGCACCCTTGCTTTACACAGTCCGTACTCCGCAAGCAGGCCGTTCTTCTTCAAAAACACAAAAAGAATAGCAGACAATACCAGCGCAAGGGGCAGAGAAATGATCTTCTCTATTCCCACCGTAGAGGAAACCGCGTCACCTATTGAAAGAATAAGGCAATAAGCGATTATCCACGCGATGGCAAACCATATCCTGCTTTTATCATAAAATCTTTTCAGCATAAAATCAATTCCTTTTGTCCTCAAGGGGATAAGGCTTAAAGTCTAACCGTTTCTCCGGGAGCAATAGAGATCACCTCTCCGTCGGTAAGGTGGCTTTCAAGCCATAGTGTGCGGGCGGTGGGGTTATATACAGTCTTTGCGTCGGCGGAGTAGATAAGGCGGCCAAAATCCTGTACGTAATCGTAAATTTCGCCCGTAGTGGCGTACCAGATATCCTCTTTCCCGCCAATAAACTCTGCGAACTTTTCCATTACTTCCCAGTTATCGTCCCTTTCAAACTCGTAGCTATGTCCCCAAACCATAAAGAAAAGGGGGCGGCGCTCCTTTGAGGTAACGAACTTTTCGCCAAGCTCCATAAGGCGCTTGTTTTTATGGTGGCAGGTAGGTACGAGCTCAAGCCAATTCTGCGGCATACTGAAGCTTTCAGAGTTACCCACCTTTCTGGAATAAACGATGCCGCAGGTCTTCAGGCAGGCCAAGCTCTCCTCGTTATACACTCCGTATGCGTAGGCGTGGCCGCGTATAATACGTCCGAACTGCTTTTCAAGGGCAATTCTGTCGTTGAGTATCTCCCCTGCCATAGCAGACGGGGGCAGGCTGTCAAGATAGCCGTGGGTCGCACCGTGACAGGCAACCTCGTGTCCACCATGGGAGTAAAGCTCGGTAACCTGAGCTTCGGTCATACGGCGGATGATTTGCCCCTTCTCATACACCGTTCCCTCGGGAGTATAGAGTCCCGAATTAAGATTAAAGGTACCCTTAAGGCCGTGGCGGTTGAATATTTCTATAAGGCGGATATCCTGATCAACGCCGTCGTCGTAGCTAAAAGTAAGAGCTTTGGACTTACCGCCGGGATATTTCATAAAAAACCTGTTAGGCATGAGAAAAATCTCCTTTTCAAAACATCTGTCAAGCAAAAAAGCTTGTCAGACCTCTCGTTTTATATTTATTACCAATTTTTTTGGCTTATCTATGGGATTTTTACTAGTTAAGGTCCGGAATTTCCTCAAAAGACACTTCCCTACCCTTATAGGGGAAGGTCAAGCGGCAGGAGAAGAGCTTGGGGGCCTTAACGTCGTCCTTTGCGCCATATTTTCTGTCCCCGACCAGAGGAAAGCCTCTGGAAGCAAACTGCACTCTTATCTGATGAGTGCGCCCCGTATAAAGACGAACGTGAACCAGGGAGGTGGAGTCTGGATAGGATTCTAGACGCTTAAACTCAAGCCTTGCTTTCTTTACCCCTTTTCGTTCCCTCTGCACAACAAAAACCTTGTTTTTGGAGCTGTCCTTAAAGAGCAAGTCCGTCCAATCCCCCTCCTCGGGAGGAGTGCCGTGAACCACGGCGCGGTATTCTTTTATCATAGTTCCGTCCTGAATAGCGCGGGAAAGGTCTGCCGCCGCCCTTTTGGTACGGGCGTAGACCATTATGCCTCCCACGTTTTTATCAAGTCGGTGGAGGGTAAATATATCTCCTCCCAGTTGCTCTTTAAGAGCCTTGGGCAGATCGGCTTCCGAATCCATACCCACGGGCTTTAAGCATACGGCGATCTCATTGTCGGAATAAAGCAGCTTTATCATTACACTTTCGTCTTTCCTGAAAGAATATTCTTGTAGTCCTCAAGGTTAAGCTTAAGAAGCTCGGGTGTGTCTAAACCGTAAGGGCATTTTGCTTTACACTGTCCGCACTCAATGCAGTTTTCAATATTGAGCATCTTTGCCTGATTTTCAGGTGTGAGCCAAGCCTCAGAAGGGCTTCTGCGAATCATCTGTATCATACGGGCGCAGTTGTTTATCTCTATACCTACGGGACAGGGCATACAGTAGCCGCATCCACGACAAAATCCGCCCAGAAGCTCCTTGCGGTCGCCCTCAATAAGAGCGCGGATATCCTCGGTCATAGAGGGAGGATTGTCTATGTAGGAAATAAACTCGTCAAGCTCGCTTTCCTTCTGCACTCCCCAAATGGGAAGAACGTTATCAAACTCGCCCATCCAGGCGTAGGCGGCATTTGAACGGGTGATAAGGCCACCCGAAAGCCCCTTCATGGCAATAAAGCCCACGTTAAGCTCCTTGCAAAGCTCCACAAGAGCCATTTCCTTCTCGGTTGCAAGGTAGCAGAAGGGAAACTGCAAAGTTTCGTAAAGTCCCGACCTTACGGCCTCTTCGGCAACACCAAGTCTGTGATTGGTAATACCTATGTGGCGAACCTTACCCTGAGTTTTTGCCTCCAGCATTGCCTCGTAAAGCCCCGTTCCGTCCCCGGGCTTGGGGCAGAAAGAGGGATTGTGAAACTGGTATATATCCACGTAATCGGTATTAAGCTCCGAAAGGCTCTTTTCAAGGTCTTCCCAAAAACCCTCAACGGTAGTGGCCATAGTCTTGGTGGCAATATGTACCTTATCTCTCATATGAGAAAAGGCAAGGCCTACCTTATGCTCACTGTCGGTATAAAATCTGGCCGTATCAAAAAAGGTCATACCTGCATCATAGGCTTTTTTCAAAAGCATTACGGCGTACTCGTCGCTTACCCTCTGAATGGGCAGAGCGCCGAATGCGTTCTTTTGGGAAACTATCCCCGTAGTACCGAGAGTTACTCTTACCATAAGTATTTCTCCTGAATGTAATGTATATATAAATTATACACGGCTTTGTCTCTAAAGTCAAGTGTAAAAGTATTGACTTTACACAAGAAATTGTGATATAATAAAAGAAAATGTGGGGAGGGCTCGAATGATGAATGATATGGGATATAATTTTTGTACCCAGTGCGGCGCAAAGATCGCAAAGGGAAGCTTTTTCTGCACCGCCTGCGGCCATAAGCTAATGACGGAGGATATTCCCACCGCTGATGGAATATATGAGAAAGTAACAGTTAAAAAAGGGATATCAAAGGGCGAAAAAACGGCAGTAGCCATAGCCATACTCCTCCCTCTTGTTATTGCGATAATCACCTTTTGTATTGTTTACATACCCCAAGCAAAGATAACAAACACATATGCAGACCTTAAAGAGGCAATGCATATAGGTGACAAGGGGCTTTACGAGGTAGAAGATCTGCTTGAAAAGCTGCCCGACGACTATAAGGATGTAAAAAAGATACGTTATGAATATGAGGAAATAGCGACTAATATCACTCTTCTCTCTCAAAAGGGGCTAACATCGAGAGACGCCTCTTTTTCAAGGCGTGTATTGAAAACTCTCAGAGAGATCGAAGAAAAAAACAGCGATTGGAAAATAACCGATTACGTTCTGAATAGATATACCGAGCAATTTGTCATTGATATGGAATGGTATAGCGAAAATGACTATTTCCGTTGGTACTTTGACCAAAGAAACAAACAAGATTACATAACGACAACATTACCGGGAAAGATGCTGGAAACAGATCCAGTCACATATTACTACGCACGAACCGAAAATGGCTTAATTCTCGGATATACCGACCCTAAAACGGGCGAAAAGGTAAAACAGTACGAGGTCATCAGCATCGACTACGTCGACGACGACTGGCATATGGAAATGTACTGCTACGAAAACGACACGATCTACGTATTTGACTCAGCCATATAAGAGAGGAATAAAATGAGAATAAGATTCAGTATAGGTGGAAGAAAAAGATCGAACAAACCCAAAACGGAAAGCAGCTATTACATATCCGCAGCGTGGTGTATTTTTGCGGAGCTGATATATCTTTCCAAATTAATATACAACGGCCGTTTTAGGTTTGATTCCGCATCGTTAGTAGTCTTTCTTCCCTTTTTTATAATTTTCACAACCACCGCCGTACTCAACCTCATAAAAGGCATAAAGCTCACCCGAAAAAGGCTGGCAAATAAGGTGCCTGCAGTAGATAAGAGAGAGGCAGGATACGTATACTGTACCCAATGCGGATGTAAGCTCCTTGAAGGCATACAAGTCTGCCCCTACTGTAACGAGCCAATACATACCACAGAGTCTTACGAAACGGTAAGAACTGCTTCCTTTGAAGATGCAAGCCCAGAAGTTAAGGAAAAGCCCAGCATTCTTTTGATACTATCCGTAATAGCTTTGGTTGTCGGCGCCGTCATACTTATCATCTACAACGTCAGCACCCCCTACAGAAATATGGATACGGATAAAATATACCGTAAGGCCGAATCTATAATGGCCGATTTCTCAAAGGACAAAGTTGGAGATATGGGCAAGCTGATTGCCGAGCTTGAAAGCAGAGAAGACGGTAACGTAGAGGACATACACTCAAAATACGACTATATCGTGGATAAGTCCTTCGAGGTTGAAGAATCGGCAGTCTACGGTAGTGGAGAAGAACTGCGCCGTCACATTGCAGAGCTTATAGCTTTCGATAAAAATGATGACAGCTGGAATCTTGAAAACCTGGTTGACGATTTTGCCGAAGAACACAAACTCTATATAGTCTTTGGACACAAGTGGGAGAACGCAAATCAATACTTTTATTTACATTACAAAGATGAAACCAAGGCCAGAGAAACTCTCAGCGTTGCCCTGCCAAACGACAAAGAACCCGATATAACATACACCTTTGATTATAAAACGGATAAGGAAAGCGGTTTTATATTATTTTGGTACACATCCGAATCCGGCCAAATTATTGACGCCTACCAGATATGGGACGTATTTTATACCGATAAACACGGCTGGGCAGTGGAAATATATATTGAAAGCACGGATGAAACCGTAATATTGTATGAATAAGGCTGAAAATATACGGGAGAAACTCTTTTCCCTAAGGGATGAAAAGTACCGGCTTTTCAACGCAAAGCTCCTGCCTACCCTTCCCTTTGAAAAGGTAATAGGAGTCAGAACTCCCGATCTTAAAGCTTTGGCAAAAGAGCTTTCGGGAACGAAAGACGGAGAAAACTTCTTAAAAGCTCTCCCTCACGGATACTTTGAAGAAAACAACCTTCACGCCTTTCTTATTGAAAGGATAACCGACCCCGAAAGGTGTATGGATGAACTTGAGAAGTTTCTGCCCTACATAGACAACTGGGCAACCTGCGACCAAATGAGTCCCAAAGCAATAGCAAAGAATAAAGACAAACTCAAAAATAAAGCCGTGGAATGGCTCCGCTCGCACCATACCTATACGGTAAGATACGGAATACTCACCCTTATGAGATACTTCCTTGACAAGGACTTTTCCACCCAGTTTTTGGATGAGGTTGCCGCTGTAAAGTCTGACGAGTACTACGTTAACATGATGTGTGCGTGGTATTTTTCCACCGCCCTTGCAAAACAGTACACATCGGCTATTACCTACCTCGAAGAGCGATCCCTTCCCCTATGGGTACATAACAAAGCAATACAAAAAAGTGTAGAAAGCTACAGAATAACCGATGACAAAAAGGAATATCTTAAGATACTGCGGATAAAATCAAAATAAATTATTAAAAAGAGGAGGGAACTTTTTCCTTCCTCTTTTTGTCTAACGGAGTGAAAGACCCAATAAGAAAGGAAATACGGTCATGAAAAACAAGATTTTGCGAGTAATATCCCTTACACTTTGTTTGACTATGATACTGCCTTTGTTTGCCGCCTGCGGCGTCCACACCCCTGCATATACCTGGGGAAACGGCGGCACTCCTGTGGTTATTGACCCCGTAGTGCAGACCTCCGGCGGAATAACCCTACAGGCAGAGGGCGCACAAAACGGCATAATATCCACCCTTTCGGTATTTAAGGTGACTACAGAAAATGATATGAGCGAGGAAGAGCTTATTTCATCTCTTACGGTTACACCCAAAATGGATTTTGCCGTAACCAAAACGGGCGAAAAGGCCTTCGATATAACTCCCGCAAAAGAATTAGAGGAAGGCACCTTATACAGATTCACCGTAGGCGACCCCGAAAATCCCACGGGAAGCTTTGTTTTCCAAACCGAAAGTAATCTGGTAATAAAGAGCGTATTTCCCGCGGACAAAAGCTCGGACGTTCCCGTAAACACGGGTATAGAGATAAGCTTTTCCGAGGCCATTGCCCCCGACACGGATTTTAGCAAGTATATTTCTAACGAAAACGGAATAAAAGGACATTTTGAATTATATCCCAACGGAAAAACATTGGCTTTTATTCCCGAAAAAGACCTTGAAAAAGGACAGATATATACCTTTAATGTAAAGGAAGGAATTTCTTCGGTAAGCGGTAAGACCCTTTCCGAAGGCCGTGAGTTTAAATTCCTTACCCAAACAGAGGTGGAATACGAAAGCTCCGCTATCTCTCTGGTTTCCTCTATGCTCACTTTCTCAAAGGAAGAGGCAAAACACGGCATGCCCGTGGGATACAGACTATATTCGGGTCGAAACCCATCCACAGATAACAAAATCAACGTGAGCGTATATGCTTTTTCCTCGGTTGACGAGGCGGCAAAGGCCATAATCGACATGGAAAAGCAAAAAGAAGAATATCTCCTGAATCCAACCATCTCCGCGTTTTCTCTTAAGGGTTTGAAAAAAGTGGCTCAGACTGAATTTAAAGGAGAAGATACGGCAGAGGGCAAGTATTATTCCAATAGCCGCAGCATCGTTCTTCCCGCCCTTGAAAAGGGAGTATATATTGCGGAAATGACCTTTACGGGAAAAATCGGGGGTAAAAAATACCAAGAAACCCTCCAATGCCTTATACAGATATCCAATCTTACCGTATATACGGAGCAAAACGAGAATGATATGCTGATATGGGTAAACAACGGAAATCAAGGGATTAACGGAAGTATAAAAGGGTACTATTTTGACAGATATGATTTCTGGAACGCAGAGGAGCCGGAGGGTGACATAAGGGAAGAATACACCCTTAAAAACGGCATATCGACCTTTGAGGTTCCCGACAGAAATGCGGCCATTTTTACCGTAACCTCCGAGAATGACGCCCTTCTTGTTACTTCGGTGCTCCGAAACGTGGATAATAACGGGAAGGCTATGGCTTATCTGTTTACAGACCGAACCGTTTATTTCGGCAACGATAAAATATCGTTTAGCGGTATAGTTAAGGGTATCGATAAAGAAATAGATAAGGAACTGTGCTATTCTTTGGGATATACAAACCTGTACTATCCCCTTACACTCAACGAAGACGGCACCTTCGAAGGGGAGATAATTCTCGAAAACAGAGAACCTAACTACTATATGCCCCTCCGAATATTGGATAAAGACTTGAACCTTCTGGCAGTTCAGTATCTCAGAATCACCGATAGGGAAAAACCCGTTTATAAAATGGACGTATCCTTTGACAAGCTCTTCTACAAAAACGGTGACAAGGCAACAATTACGGTTACCACAACCTTCTTTGACGGCACTCCCGCAGAAGGGCTTAAAATAAACCTTTATTCAAACGACGTGGTGAGAATAAACAAGACCCTAACCACAGACAAAAACGGAAAGGCGACCTATTCCGTCACCCTCGGTAACATAAGCCGTAAATCCACCTCCCCCGCAACAATAGGGGTATCTGCAGAGCTTATAGGTGAAGAAACCACTACCCTCTATGACTACGTATCCGCCACATACTTCCATTCCGATTTATGGTTTGAGTGCGAAGAAATAAGGGGAGAAGCTCCCCTAACGGAGATACGGCTCAATAAAATAGACACATCGTCCATACTTACCCAGTCAGACCTTCGCTATCCCCTTTTTCCCGATAATATTATAGGTGACACCGTAGACGGCAACGTAACCGTAACCTATACCAAAACATGGTGGGTTCCCCATACGGAAACAGTTTACGACCCCATAACCAAAACCACCCATAAATCCACCTATTACAGCGTTACCGAATCGGTAATAAAGAAAGAGACCCTTAAACTTGAGAACGGCAAAGCTTCAATCCCCCATATAAAGGTCTCCGATGACTTTAACGGATACTATACCTGCACAGTAAGCTACTACGATAAAAAAACGGGTAACACCTACGTTCTTAATTCAAATATAACCGATTACGGTTCAAAGCCCTACGTAGACTACGGAAGCATGGGTGGGTACAACGTATCCCTTAATAAGGAACTCTATTCTGTGGGAGATGAGGTAAAGGTCACCCTTACATACGACGGAGAAATTCCAGATGGAAGAACCCTCTTCACCCTCTATTCCAACGGACGTAAGGAGTACTTTGTAAGCCACGACGGAACCTACGCGTTTACCTACAAAAACGAATTTATCCCCGGAGCGAAGGTTTTGATAACCCATTTTACGGGAAATAAGATTCAGACCACATCGGTCAAGCATATAAACTACGACTACGAAAGCAATAATACGGCAGAAATAACGCTGTCCATGAACACCAAGACATACCGTCCGGGTGACAATATGACCATCCGTTTGACAATGACAAAGGACGGCAAACCTCTTGAAGACGGATACCTAACTCTTTGCCTTGTTGACGAAGCCTGCTTTGCTCTGGGTGAGCAGAAAATGAATCCCATAGGGCAATACTATCAAAACCGATACAACGACAATATAGCCCGTAATCTGAGTTTCTCCCCCTTGGTAACAGACGTCTACGACATTCTGTATAAGGCAACGGCAGATTCCACGGTAAATGAATCAATCGAAGCAGATATGCCGGGGAATGCTGCCGATGACCGTAACGGTGACACGGAAACGGATATAAGGGAAGATTTCCAAAATAATCCCATTTTTGAAACCCTTTATCTTAACGAAAACGGCGAAGCCGTGGTGACCTTTACCCTGCCCGACAATATTACGGAGTGGCGTATTACTGCCGTAGGCTTCGGCGGAGATTTGGACACCCTTGGCAAAGCGGACGTTGGCTTTACCCAGGAAAACATAATTACCACTCTTCCCTTCTTTGTAAATCTCTCAATGAGCAACTTATATATTCTGGGAGACGATATTGCATTTTCGGCTCAATGCTACGGAACGGCAGATTTGGGTAGGGTAAAATATACCGCTGAAATATCCGACGAAAGCGGCAAAATTTTTAGCAAGAAGACTCTTACAAAAGATGCTGCCGAAAGAACCCACTTCAATCTCGGCAAATTGGAGATAGGAAGCTACTACCTGACCCTTACAGCTGAAGCAGAAGGTTATGCCGACGGTGTAAGGCTACCCTTCAGCGTTACAAAATCCGCGGCAATAATGACCGCCTATAAAAATATTGAAATTAACCAAATTCATTCCCTCTCCCCTGCTCTTTACCCCATAAACATCACCTTCTACGACAAGGAATACGATGCTCTTTTCGAGGCCGCATCCCTGGTAAGAAGATGGTACGGTACAAGAGCCGACTCAAACGCCGCTCACTATCTGCTTTCGGGTATTCTCCAAAAGGTATTCGGTCAAAGCGGATATATGGACGGAAATCTGGCTCAAATACAGTCGGAACTCTCCTCTTATAACGGATTTATCCCTCTTATTGCCTACGGCGAAGGTGACGTTGAGCTGACGGCAAAAATTGCGGCAGTAGTTCCCGAAGTTCTCACCGAAGAAGCAAAAATAAGGCTCTTGTCCTATACGGAAGACTATCTTAATTCCTCAAAATACACCTCTCCCGAAGAAATGACTGCGGCGTTACTCATTCTCTCGGGTCTGGGAGAAGGTAATCTGACTGACCTGTATTATGCAAGAGCTCACCTTGAAGGCTACGGCATAAAATCAGCCCTTTATCTTGCAGCGGCCTTTGCATATATGGGCGACTGGACTACGGGAAATGAAATAGTAACCGACATTTTAGCCCAATACGGCAAAGAAAATGAAGGCGAGCTGTGGATAGCGGGTAAGAACACCGAAGATAGCATAGAATATACCGCCCTTGCGCTTATGACGGCTTCTCTGGTAAACAGTGAGCAAAGCAAGAAGATTGCTTCCTATATAGCCACGCATACCTCTACGGTAGAGCTTTACAGTCTTGAAACGGCGGCCTACGTCAAGAATCTCGTACCTCAAAGCGAAGGAGGGAACGTTCTTATCTATAAGGTAAACGGAGAAGAGCATACCCTTAAGTTAAGAAAAACGGGTACTGTAAACCTCTCCCTTACCAAGAGCGAGTTTGAAAGTCTTGAGATAATCTCCGCTTCCGAAACTCTTGCCGTAAGAGCATCCTACAAAGCGGGTATGGAAGAGGCTCTGGGCGAGGGAACTTCGTCAGACGGCGTAGTAGTTAAAAAGACCGTAACTCCCTACGACAAAGAAAAAGGACTGTACAAGGTCACTATTTCTTACACCGTCAAAACCGACAGGAACAACGAATACTTTACCCTTACGGACACCATTCCCGCAGGGGCAAGATTCTTCCGTTCCTATGAAAGGGATAACTCATACTCATCAAACTCTTACGCATATCTTTCCAACTCGGGCCAAACAATGACCGGTTGCATCAGTATATGGAACAGACCTAACGATCTTCTCAGCGGTCTTATGGAAAGAACCTACACGGGAAGTGTAAGCTACATCATAAGAGGGGCTGTAAAGGGTGAATTCGTATGCGAATCCGCAGTGGCGGTAAATAACCGCACGGGAAGTTTTGCTCTGAGCGAAAGAGGAACCTTTGAGGTTGAGTAAGGCTGAAATGGTTTAAAAAAGTGTGAAGTTTTCGAAAAAGCACTTGACAACCCTTTCCTTATAAGATAAAATACCATTAATTCAATATCATAAAAGCTGTGACGAAGAATGGTTAAAATGCGAGCATTAAGAGAGCCGATGGTTGGTGCGAATCGGTATGTAAGCCCTTATACCTCTCACTTCCGAGCCGGAGACCTGAAATTCAAAAAAGGAATGGGTAGGGTGTCCCGTGAATGCTACGTCAGTGCATAGAAGTTTTCTGACTTCGAAGAGGTGGCGGAGAGTATCCGCAATTTGAGTGGTACCGCGAGTGTAAATTGACTTATTTCACCCGTCTCAAAGCAAAGCTTTGGGACGGGTATGTTTTTATACCGTCCCGTAAAGGAAGAAACCGTCTAAAGGAGAAAAAAGATGAGCAACAAAATCAATACCGATAAGGCCCCCGCAGCCATAGGCCCCTATTCCCAGGCAGTAACAGCAGGAAATCTTATCTTCACGTCGGGACAGATTCCCTTGAACCCCGAAACAGGAGTTCTCGAAGGAGATAATATTACAGACCAGACTCACAGAGTATGCAAAAATCTTCAGGCCGTTCTTTCGGCCGCAGGCTCCGACCTTAAAAAGGCAATAAAAACCACCTGCTATTTAAGCGATATGGAAAATTTTGCCGCCTTTAACGAGGTGTACGCTCAATACTTTACCGAAAAGCCCGCCCGTTCCTGCGTAGCCGTAAAGGCGCTACCAAAGGGCGCATTGGTAGAAGTAGAGGTTATAGCAGAAAAGGAATAAAATCATGGATGCAAGTAAATATAACGTAGGATACTTCCCCGTATCAAACGACTATAATGAATGGATGGAAAAAGACCATATAACAAAGCCCCCCGTATGGTGCAGCGTAGATATGCGCGACGGCAACCAGAGCCTTGTTATACCCATGAGTCTTGAAGAAAAGCTCGAATACTTTAAGGTGCTTTTAGAGGTGGGATTTAAGGAAATAGAGGTAGGATTCCCCGCCGCAAGCAACACCGAATATGAGTTTTTGAGAACTCTTATTGACTGCAACATGATACCCGACGACGTTACCGTCCAGGTTCTTACCCAGTGCAGAGAGCATATCATTCGCAAGACCTTTGATGCCTGCAAGGGGGCTCCCAACGCCATAATACACTTTTACAATTCCGTAAGCGTTGCCCAGAGAGAACAAGTATTTAAGAAATCCAAGGAAGAAATAAAAGAGATTGCCATTGAAGGAGCAAAGCTTGTAAAACAGTTAGCTTCAGAATACGAGGGCAATTTCAGGTTTGAATATTCACCCGAATCGTTTACCGGCACAGAACCCGAATATGCGTTGGAAGTTTGTAACGCCGTATTAGACGTTCTTGAACCCGGTCCTGACAACAACGTTATAATAAACCTGCCCGTAACGGTTGAAATGAGTTTGCCTCACGTTTACGCCTCTCAGGTTGAATATATGAGCAAAAACCTGAAGCACAGAGAATTTGTCACCCTCTCCCTTCATCCCCATAACGACAGAGGTACCGCGGTTGCGGATACGGAGCTTGCTCTCCTTGCAGGGGCTGACCGTGTGGAAGGCACCCTTTTCGGAAACGGCGAAAGAACGGGCAACGTAGACATAATTACCCTTGCGATGAATATGTATTCTCACGGAGTAGACCCCAAACTTGATTTTTCAAACATGAACTACCTTGTGGAAAAATACGAAAAATGCACCCGTATGCAGGTCTACGACAGAGCTCCCTACGCCGGAGCATTGGTATTTGCCGCCTTCTCCGGAAGCCATCAGGACGCTATTGCAAAGGGTATGAAATACAGAGCAAAGCATAAGCTCCATAACTGGAGCGTACCCTATATTCCCATTGACCCCAAGGATATAGGCAGAACCTACGATGCAGACGTTATCAGAGTTAATTCCCAGAGTGGAAAGGGCGGTATCGGATACCTTCTGGAGCATACCTACGGGTATATTCTGCCCAAAAAGATGCGAGAGCACCTCAGTTATCTTTGCAAGGGAATCTCCGATATGGAACACAAGGAGCTTAAGTCCGAAGAGGTACTTAAGATCTTTACCGAAAATTATCTTAACAACAAATGTGCCATATCCGTTACCGACTTTGAATTTATGAGAGAAAACGACGTTGTAAAAATAAACGTCACCTTCAAAAAAGACGGTCAGGAAACCGAAATCGAAGCCGAAGGCAACGGTTCTTTGAGTGCAATAAACAATGCTCTCCACGCCTACACCGGTGAAGAATACACCTTGCAGGTATATACACAGCACAGTATGCAGGGCGAAGGTTCACGAAGCGTTGCGGCCTCATATATAGGTCTCCAGAGAGAAGACGGAACCATGTACTGGGGTGCAGGAACCCACACCGACGTTATGAAGGCCAATACAAAGGCTCTTCTGAGCGCCTTCCACAATATGACGAAAGGTAACCTGTAACCAATAGAGTGAATTGAACACCCACTATATCAAAAAAGGACTAGTCTGAATGAACAAATACGGAATAAAAGCAAAAGAGCTTTTCTTGCAGGGATACAACTGCTCTCAGGCAGTAGTTGGCGCCTTTGCGGAAGAGTTTAACATCGACAGAGATACCCTTATGATGATGGCATCCTCCTTCGGCGGAGGGATGGGACGGCTCCGTGAGGTATGCGGAGGTTTCAGCGGTGCCATTATTGTTGCGGGCTTAAAGTTCGGATACTCCGACCCCAAGGATATGGACGCAAAAACTGCCCATTATAAGCTCATACAAGACCTTGCGGCAGAGTTTAAGGCAGCCAACGGAAAGGACACCATAATCTGCAAGGAGATGCTTGGAGTGCAGGCAGGTTCCCACGTTCCAGAGGCAAGAACCCCCGAATATTATAAGAAACGTCCCTGCCCCGATATCGTAGCTCTTGCCGCCCATATTATAGGAGAAAAGATTCTCTCTGCAAAATAAAATAATACTGACCTCCGAATATTTATACTTTCGGAGGTCATTTTTTCTATAAAAGGTATTGACATATAATAAAAAACGGTGTATAATATATCAAGTGATATATAACAATAGTTATATAAAGGAGAACGTTATGCCACCTAAAGTAAAGACAACAAAAGAAGCAATCATGAAAACAGCCATCGATATCGTCAGAGAAAAGGGCATCGATGCCATAAACGCAAGAGAAATAGCAAGAAAGCTTAACTGTTCCACCCAGCCTATATTTTTCAATTTCAATTCTATGGAAGAACTGAAAGAAGAGGTTATAAAGAGTGCGGGGGATATTTACCGCGACTATTCAAAAAAGGAAGAGGAAAAGAAGGAATATCCCCTTTATAAGGCAACCGGTATGGCGTATATTCGCTTTGCAAAGGAAGAAACGGAGCTTTTCAAGCTTCTTTTTATGCGTGACCGTTCCGCTGAAAAAACAAATGATGATGCAGCCTTTTCAGACGTAATAGAAATAGCCCAGCAAACCACGGGCCTATCCAGAGAAGAAGCCCTACTGTTTCATCTTGAAATATGGGCATTCGTTCACGGCATAGCAACAATGGTAGCCACAAATTACACACAGCTTGAGTGGGAACTGATAAGTTCTATGATTACGGATGCTTATCAAGGTCTAAAAAAGCAATATGGAGATAAAAACATATGAACGCTATAGAGATAAAATCATTAACTAAAAAATATAAGGACGTTACGGCGGTGGATTCCCTTGACTTAAACGTAAGACAAGGAGAGCTTTTGTCCTTATTGGGAATAAACGGTGCGGGAAAGACAACAACCATAAAAATGCTTTCCTGCCTTACCTCCCCCACCCATGGAGATGCCCTTCTTATGGGTAAAAGCATACTCAAAAACACAGCCGAGGTAAAGGAACTTATTGCGGTATCCCCTCAGGAAACGGCGGTTGCCTGCGGCCTTACGGTAAAAGAAAATTTAGACCTTATGTGGGGAGTATACGGATTTTCAAGAGATAAAAAAGAGGAGAAATTTTCAGAGCTTACCTCATTGCTGGGTCTTAACAACGTACTCAACAAGAAGGCAGGAAAGCTTTCGGGCGGTTGGCAAAGACGGCTCAGTATTGCAATGGCGCTTATAGGAGAGCCTCAGATACTTTTTCTCGATGAACCCACCCTGGGCCTTGACGTAATTGCAAGAAGTGAACTGTGGGATATTATTCGCTCTCTTAAAGGAAGAGTAACAGTAATACTTACCACCCATTATATGGAAGAAGCAGAAGCGCTGTCCGACCGCATAGCAATAATGAAGGACGGCAGATTACTGGTATGCGAAACCTCTGAAAAAATCAAGCAAATGGCTCAAACAGACAACTTTGAAGAAGCCTTTATCCGTATTGTCAAAGGAGGGATAAAACAGTGAGAATGTTAACGTTTGCTCGTCGCAATCTAAAAGAAATCATAAGAGACCCTCTTAATTTAGCATTTGGGCTGGGCTTTCCCATCGTTCTACTCTTGTTGCTTTCGGTAATACAAGCAAATGTTCCCGTAAGCCTTTTTGAAATAGATCATCTCACACCCGGTATTACCATTTTTGGGCTGTCATTTATGACCCTCTTTTCAGCAACCCTAATCTCCAAGGACAGAGGCAGTGCCCTTCTCCAAAGGCTTTATACCACCCCAATGACGGCGAAGGATTTTATTTTCGGATATACCCTGCCTATTCTTCCCCTCGCGGTGGCACAATGCGTTATTTGCTATGCCGTTGCCATAGCGCTTGGACTTAAAATAACCCTTAGCATATTCTATGCAATTATTTTCATCATTCCCGTGGCACTGCTTTATATCGCTTTGGGACTTCTCTTTGGCAGTATTCTTACAGATAAGCAGGTAGGCGGTATATGCGGAGCACTGCTCACAAATCTATCCGCATGGTTATCTGGAATATGGTTTGACCTTGACCTGGTGGGCGGAGCTTTTAAAAAGATAGCATATCTCCTGCCCTTCGTACATGCGGTAGATATGGAAAGAGCTGTTTTAAGCGGTAATATAGTAGATGCACTCCCTCACTTATTATGGGTGCTGGGATATGGAGTATTAATTACGGCTATAGCCATAGTTTGCTTTTACAGACAAATAAAAAGGCAATAAAAAAAAATTACGGCGTTGATACGCCGTAATTTTTTTCTATCTGTCCGAATTTAACCGTGCAGCATAAACGATTCCGTTTATGGCCTCGGATATAACTGCATCATCAAATAGGTCGTTTATTTCAGACATAACGCTTTCAAATTGAGCCTTTACAATGGGAACGTCCCAAAGCAGGTACATTTCGGAAATGCTTACGCCGCTTTCAAACTCACCACCGAAGGTTTTGATAACGCTTGCTATGTGTTGCAACCCTTCAAAATAATACTTTCCGCTGTTGCTCTTTATCAGCTCAGGGGGATTATTGGTTCTGGTTACGCTGAACCTTATTTTTACCCTGCCAAGATAAAAGAATAATTTTACTTTTATTCTTTCATCCTCACCTATTCTCTTCATATAAGGAACGAGCCACCTCAGACACTCTGCAACGGCAAGAGCAACTACGCCCTCGTCTGCTTCCAGTCCAATACAATAATTTGACAGGGCGGGCGCTATTATCCTATCCACAACACCCGTTTCCTTGCCTATACGTTTTATTATGTTTATGATATCTACGGCCTTTTCCCTCTTACCGCCATAATTTCGGTATATAGTGGATAAGTTGCCAAACCCTGCCCTTTTGCGGATAATATTTTTATATAATGAGTTTATGGTATCAAATTTCTCATCGGGTATATGTCCCTTTAATGAATAGAGGTCGGCCATTGATTCCTCCAAAGGAATCTCTTCCTCGACTCTTGCCCAATCGGCCATAGGGTCTATGGAATAAGGAATGGTAACGGAGGAGCTTCCCAATGGGCCGATGGTCTTAAAAGCAATCAGACGGATGCTACCCATAACCATAGGCGTAAGTAGTGCTTTGCGGGAAGAAAGCTTACCGATTAGACAAATCTCTTTGGGCAGTCCATATTTCCATAATTCTTCAACGATTATATCCCACGGTTCAGCACATACCGCGCCTATACCCTTTGAATATATGGAACTACCCCACGCTGCTCTGGCCGCAGGATTGGAGTAAATTGAAAGCCCAGACATATCAAGAACCGCAACGGGTGTGGAGCATCTATCGTAAACCAAAGATAGCTGACGTATATGTTTTAACAGTCTGACACGGGATATTTGCCTGAATATTGCATTATCAGCATCTAATTTCATAACTTCTCCCTTTGATTTATAGATAATGTTTTTATGGGATATAGAAAAAGAACGACTCTGTCGAGTCGTTCTTTTGGTGGGGGAAGGTGGATTCGGACCACCGAAGCTGAAAAGCAACAGATTTACAGTCTGCCCCCTTTGGCCACTCGGGAATTCCCCCATATGGAGCTGGTGAACGGAGTCGAACCATCAACCTGCTGATTACAAATCAGCTGCTCTGCCATTGAGCCACACCAGCATTTTGATTTGCTATCCGTCTCATCAACGTGCCTCTTTTTCGTCGGCTTGAACATTATACCACATTTCATTCCAAAATGCAATAGGTAAAAAGGTAAAGAATTGAAAACTAATATTTGCGAAAATGTAAACTCATTTCGCACCATAATATATCCTCTAAAATCGGAGTTAAACTTGACATTAATTTCTTTTTCTGGTATAATAGTTCTATTAAAAAACGGAAGGTATTTTCTATGCAGAATATAATTATAGTTTGGGCGGCCAGAATAATAAGTCTTATAGCTGCCGGTATTACAATCTTTTCATTCCAAATGAAGGACAACAAGCGCCTTTTCATTTTACAGGCGTTAGGCGGTCTGCTTTTCGCTGTCAGTTTTGCACTTCCCGGAAACTGGTCGGGAGCATGGATGAACATAATAAACATTTTCCGTGGCGGAATATTGGGCGCAGGTAAAAAATGGAGTAAACCCTACGTATTTATTATAATCGAAGCCCTTTATATATTTGCGGGCATAGCCACGTTCGATAGTTGGCTCTCCATTCTCGTCATGGTAGCTCAGCTGGTAGGTACTATAGCTATGTGGACAAGAAACGGAAGAACCATCCGTATATTACAGTTTTCCGTGGTATCTCCCTCTTGGCTCATATATAACTCTTTCACCGCAAACGTGGGTGGTATCATTACGGAGGTTTTCGGTATCGCATCCGTAATAGTTTCCATTATCAGATTCGGTTGGAACGGATTTGAGGACGAAAAGAGCAAATAACGATGATAAAAAAGTCGCGTTTTCCAAAGGATAACGATCCTCGACTTATCGGTATTTATTTTGAGGAATACACAAAGTCAGTCCTTATGAAAAAGGGCTTTGGATTTCTGGCTCATTCGTTCAAGGCGCACCCTTACGAAATAGACCTTATTATGACGGACGATACCGATATAGTATTCGTGGAAGTAAAAGCAAGACTTGCATCGGACAGGATAAAGCCCGAATTTGCGGTAGATAAAGAAAAGATGAAAAACGTATTCTTTGCCGCCGCAAGATTTATTGCAGAAATGAACGATATGGGTATTGACCCTGCAGCCTTTGGATATAGATTTGATATGGCAGCCATTGAACACCGTAAAGATGGGCAAGTGACAGACTTTAGATATCACAAAGCATATTACGAAGTGGAAGAAAAAGATCTTATACAGTATGCCCAAAGATATAATAGTCTTTCAACCACAAAAATTAAGAATTAGACC
Organism: Eubacteriales bacterium; assembly: GCA_045530715.1. Classification (GTDB taxonomy): domain Bacteria; phylum Bacillota; class Clostridia; order Oscillospirales; family UBA644; genus JAZQLP01. The sequence continues at coordinate 1,253 of JAZSCR010000103.1, read as the reverse complement.
ATGGTCTTTTGGTGTTGCTCCGTATATTTTTCTTCCTTATATAATACATAAAGCAAATCTGACCATTAAACTTGAATTTAACAAATAGGTATAGTGATATGAGTATTTTGAACACATCCCAAAGGAAAGATGAATTCTTCACGACGATCAAGATTGGCGATTGGGTCACACAGTACGAGGTTGGCTATTGGAAAGTTGTTAATATCTTCCCCAAGTATGCCGATAGCGACTATAGCTATAATGGGATTTCTTGGAAGAAAGGAGACCGGATTGGCGAATGGGTGATATTAAAAAAGGGATTTACTCCTAAAATGAAACCACGCAACGCTTGTGATTTTGTCGATGCGCAGTGGTGTAAGCCTGTAACCAATGACATTTTGCAATCTATTGAAGCCGCATTTGACGAAAATCCAAAGGCAAAAGCAAAATTTGAAAAGGCGCCGAATATGCCTGATCCTGCTATTGGAAGTGCGTGGATGGCACTCACAGACGAACAAGCAGAATCGTTCTCGGAACATATAAAGAAGCTTCCTACCCGATTCACATTAGCACAATTTTGGTCATGGTGTGCAAGTTATGAGCAATACATAGTTAACGCATCCAAAGCTACCCATATTCTGTATTTATTCAGTTATCTGTGGGAGATTGACGATAATTTCGATACCCTTCATTTTGCACCCGAACTCAAGAAACTGTGTTTACAAAATTCTAATTTACCAAAATAATATAAAACCGACCTCTGAATAAGATCATAGGTCGGTTTTTCTCTATTCAATTTCCCAGGGTTTATATTCCCCCATCTCCTCGTAAAGGCGACGGAAGGAGTCGTATCTGCTTTTAAGTACGTCGTCCTGCTCAATGACCGAAAGGAGATTACAGCCCTTTTCCTTTATATGATGGCAATCCGAAAATTTACAGCCTTCGGAATGCTCTGCAAGGTCGGGGAAGCAATTGATCAGAGTTGAACGGTCGTGAAAACCAAAATATTCAAGCTCTATACTGCCAAATCCGGGGGTATCTGCAACAAGGCCTCCGCACAAGGGAAAAAGCTCTGCGTGGCGAGTAGTATGCTTACCTCTTGACAGCTTTTCGGAAAGGCCGCCCACAGCAGCCAATTCTTCACCGCCGCAAAGTCTGTTAAGGGCATTAAGTAAGCTGGACTTCCCTGCCCCGGAAAAACCTGCAAAGGCAGAGGTACAGCCCTCAAACTCCTGAGCAAGGGCTTCTATCCCCTCTCCCTTAATGGCAGAAAC
>JAZSCR010000038.1:0-3448 GCA_045530715.1 Eubacteriales bacterium | reverse complement strand
ACTACCGTAACAATGGAGGTTATGATACCTCAGCAGTAACATCGGAGGCCATAATGAAACAGTATATCCACTCGGTTTCCTTAGATATCGACAGATGCAAAGGTTGTACAACCTGTCTTAAAAGATGTCCCACGGAAGCTATAAGAATAAGAGACGGTCACGCCGTTATAAAAAACGAGCGTTGCATCGACTGTGGCGAATGTATAAGGCTTTGCCCCTATAAGGCAAAGAAGGCTCTTTACGATTCATTTGATGAGATAAAAAACTACAAATGGAAAATCGCAATCCCCGCCCCTGCCCTTTACGGACAGTTTGATAATCTCGAAGATCTGGATTACGTCCTTACGGGACTTCTGGATATAGGATTTGACGACGTTTATGAAGTAGCGTGCGCGGCAGAGCTTGTATCTGAATATACAAGACAGTACATTAAGCAGTCGGGAATAAGCAAGCCCGTAATTTCATCGGCCTGTCCCGTCATAGTACGGCTTATAACCGAAAGATTTCCTTCACTTTATCAAAACGTACTCCCCGTCCTTCAGCCTGCGGAGCTTGCCGCTTCAATGGCAAGGCAGGAAGCACTGAAAAATCACCCCGAACTTAAAAGCGGTGACGTAGGCGTGTTCTTCATTTCCCCCTGCCCCGCGAAGGTGAGCTACGTTAAGAATCCTTTCGGCATAGAAAAGTCGGACATAGACGCAGTCCTCTCCATGAGTGACGTGTATTTCCGTTTGGTTTCGGCCATGAACAAAATAACCACCCCAAAATCTCTCTCAAAAACGGGCCTTATCGGCATAAGCTGGGCAGGAACGGGCGGAGAATCCTCCGCACTGTTTAACGACAAGTATCTGGCCGCCGACGGTATAGAGAACGTTATAAAGGTTCTCGACGAAATAGAGAACGAGAAACTGGCAGGTGTGGATTTTGTTGAGCTTAACGCCTGCAATGGCGGATGCGTAGGCGGTTCCCTTACGGTAGAAAACCCCTATATTGCAAAGGCCAGACTCCAGAATCTCAGGAGATACCTTCCCGTTTCCCAAAATCATCTGTTTAAAAACAGTGTAGATGACGAAGGAAATGACGTAAAGGCACTCGCCGATAAATACCAGTGGAAAACCCCCTTGGAATACGCACCTGTAGCACAGCTCTCACAGAACAGAGCCGAGGCTATGAAGAAGATGAAGGAAATGCAGGAGCTTCATTCCCAGCTTCCCAAAATCGACTGCGGCTCTTGCGGGTCCCCCACATGTATGACTTTGGCGGAGGATATAGTTAACGGTCACGCACAGATCGACGACTGCGTAATCAAAATGAAAGAGCATATCAAAATAGCCATCGAAACCTTAAGAAAGATGGAAGAGGAACACAAGCAGGAGGCCAACAATGACGGTAAATGAAGCCATTGAAAAATTCGGTCTCTCAGTAGTAGCACTTCCCGACGGCGATAGAGAAATAACCGGAGGATACTGCGGTGACCTGCTCAGTTGGGTTATGGGCAGAGCTCAAAGCGGTCAGGCATGGATAACGATAATGTCAAACATTAACGTTATTGCCGTTGCCACCCTTTGCGACCCCTCCTGCATAATTCTTGCCGAAGACGTTACGGTGACTGACGATATAAAAGCGAAGGCAGAAGAACAAGGAATCAACATTCTCTCTTCTCCCGACCCTGCATTTGAGATCTGCGGAAAGATATACGCAAATCTCTGAAAAGAAAGGTCATAAAGATGAACGACTATTTTTACGACCTACACATTCACTCCTGTCTTTCCCCTTGCGGGGATGACGATATGACTCCCAACAATATCGCAAATATGGGCTCTCTCCTCGGGCTTGGGGTTATGGCTCTCACCGATCATAATTCCTGCAAAAACCTTCCCCCATTCTTTTCCGCCTGCAAACGCAACGGAATAGTTCCAGTGGGAGGTATGGAGCTTACGACGGCAGAAGAAATTCACCTCGTATGTCTTTTTGAAGGCCTTGAAGAAGCTCTTGCGTTTGGGGATGAGGTATACGCCCACATCCCACCCATAAAGAACCGACCCGATATTTTCGGAAACCAGCTCGTTACCGATAATGAGGACAACGTTATAGCAGAGGAAGAAAAACTTCTTATCTCGGCTACAGACCTTGACCTATATACGGCTACAAAGTTTGTAAAGAAATTCGGCGGAGCAGCCTATCCGGCCCACGTGGACAGGGAGTCAAACGGTATAATCGCCATTTTGGGCGATATCCCTCCCGAGCCGGGCTTTAAGGTGTGCGAATTTAACGATAAGGCAAATACCCTACCTTATAAAGAAAGGTATACTTCGTTAAAAGAGCTTTTCACCCTATCCTGTAGTGATGCTCATCATTTGTGGGATATCAGCGAAGCTGAAAACAGACTAGCCATAGACGACGAGCCTTACAGCAGCGCGAAGGTCCGACAATCCCTTATAAGAATGTTGAAAGGTGAGGTAAAGATATGAAAGAGCTTTCCCTCAACATCCTTGATATAACGAAAAACTCCGTTACCGCCGGGGCAAAAAATATTGCAATCCGCCTTATTACCGATAGTCAAGGGATTCTGACCCTTACTATTGAGGATGACGGATGCGGCATGACGCCCGAAACGGTAAAAACGGTTACCGACCCCTTCTGCACGTCAAGAAAGACAAGAAAGGTTGGCTTAGGTCTCCCCTTCTTAACACTTGCGGCAAATCAGGCAGGCGGCTACGTAACGGTTATCTCCCGTCACAAGGATACCTATCCCGATGACCACGGAACGGTAGTCAAGGCAACGTTCGATACAAACAGTATAGATTTTACTCCCGTAGGAGACGTTACGGGAACCATCGTAACTCTCATAAACGGAAGCCCCGATATAGACTTTGAGTTTGAGGATACCACCCCAAAGGGTACAGTAAGACTCTCAACAAAGGAATTAAGGGAAGTTCTGGGAGGAGTAAGTCTGGCAGAATACGAGGTTCTTCAATGGATAGAAGGATATCTTGAAGAGCAGTATTCGGCAAGATAATTTAATCAGCTAAAAAAATAAATCAAATAAATTCGGAGGTGCAGTCTCAATGAAGAGCTTAGCAGAACTCGCTCAAATCAGAGAGAAAATGAAAAACAAGGTTACCATTCGTGAAAACGCAGACAACGCCACCAGAATCGTAGTAGGCATGGCAACTTGCGGCATTGCAGCAGGCGCCCGCCCCGTTTTGGCAGCTTTCGTTGAAGGCGTTAACGAAGCAGGCCTGACTGACAGCGTTACCGTTACCCAGACCGGTTGTATCGGTATTTGTCAGTACGAACCTGTCGTTGAAGTATATCAGGCAGGTAAGGAAAAGGTTACTTACACAAAGATGACTCCCGACAAAGCTAGGGAAGTTATTGAAAAGCACATTAAAAACGGCAATCCCATCAGCGAATACACCATCGGATCCACCGTTAAATAAGGAGG